>JAOPWT010000104.1 GCA_025965555.1 Mycobacterium sp. | reverse complement strand
CCCAGTGGTGAAAGCCGCCGCCGAAGTCGTAGCCGCCGGAGAACGACCGCCCGGCACCACGAAGCACGATGACCTTGATGGCGGGATCGCGCTCAGCCAGGCCGACGGCCGCTTCGATCTCGTCGGGCATCGGGGGAACGATGGTGTTCAGGTGCTCGGGGCGGTTGAGCGTGATGGTGGCGACGGCGTCGCCGGTCCGGTAGAGAAGCGTCTCGAATTCGGCTGGCCTGGTTGACATACGAGAAGTCGAGTCAGCGATGCGCCCGATGTCAAGGATGGGCGTCGCGCGGCGGCGGATCCGGCTCGCGGTTGGGTGGGTAGGCGGCCAAGATCCGTCCGCCGATCTTGAGGTTCGGGGTGCGGAAGTAGGCCCACCCGCCCATCAGCACGCAGGCCATGGCGACGAACGCGACCGAGCTCTGAAAATCCGGCCACCCGGCGACGAACAGCACGGGGATCGCGACGATCGTGGCCGTCCAGTAGATCCGACGCTTCACCGCCCGCTTGGGGGCCGTGGCGGTGTCCCAGCCCGGCAACAGCAGCCCGACGAGAAGGATGGCCAGCCCGCAGAAGAACAGGCTCAGTGACAGGGTGCTCACGCCGGCCAGCCTATTGGTCGGATCGGCGAAGGCGAGACACTCAACGGTCCGTCGGTCTTACCTAACCGCTTCGACACTCCTGCTGTGGGCCACGGCACCGCGATGCACCCGGTCGGGTTAGCTGCCTGCCCCACCAGCCGCTTCAGTCGCCGAGCATGCGGTGCAGGAACTCGTAGATCAGCGCCGACCGAAATGCCGTCTGCGCGTTGTCCGCCGCGCCGGCGTGCCCACCCTCGACGTTCTCGTAGTACCGCACCCGATGGCCTGCTTCCTCCAGCGCGGCGGTCATCTTCCTGGCGTGGCCGGGGTGGACCCGGTCGTCGCGGGTCGACGTCGTCATCAGCAGCGCCGGATACTCGCGGTCGGCCGAGATGTTCTGGTAGGGGGAGTACTCGGAGATGAAGGCCCAGTCGTCGGGATCGTCGGGGTTGCCGTACTCGGCCACCCACGACGCCCCGGCCAGCAGCAGGTGGTAGCGCTTCATGTCCAGCAGGGGCACGCTGCACACCAGCGCGCCGAACAACTCCGGATACTTCGTCAGCATGATGCCCATCAGCAGTCCGCCGTTGCTGCCGCCCTGGGCGCCCAGCTGATCGACCGTGGTGATGCCGCGTGTCACCAGATCGGCTGCCACCGCGGCGAAGTCCTCGTGCACCAGGTGCCTGCCCTCGCGCATCGCCTGCGTGTGCCACGTCGGTCCGTACTCGCCGCCGCCGCGGATGTTGGCCAGGACGTAGGTGCCGCCCCTGGAGAGCCATAGTCTGCCGAGCACGCCACCGTAGCCGGGGGTGTTGGACGACTCGAAGCCGCCATAACCGCCGAGCAGGGTCTTGCCTGGACCCGTCGAACTGCGATGACCCACGACGAAGTACGGAATCATCGTGCCGTCGGCCGAGGCGACGAAGTACTGATTCACCTCGATGTCGGAGGCGTCGAAGAACGCAGGCGCGCTCTTGATCTCGGTGACCTCGCCGCCGGCGTGGCCCCACAGCAGCCGCGATGGGCTGTCGAAGCCGCTCGAGTCCAGGAAGATCTCGTCGCCGTACTCGTCGACGTCGACGACCACCGTCGTGGCGTTGGGCGGGACGCCCGGGATCGGCTCGCGCTGCCAAGAGCCAGGGGTGACCAGTTCGACGTGGGTGGCCACGTCCCGCAACGTGACCAGGACGAGCCGGTCGCGGGTCCACGCCCAGGTGTCCAGGCTGGTGTGCTCGTCGGGCTCGAAGACCACACTGAGTTCGGCTGTGCCGCTGAGGAAGTCGTCGTACTTGGCGGCCAGCAGGGAGCCGGCGGGATACGTGGCAGAACCCACGGTCCAGTCGGTGCGCGGTCGGACCAGCAGCCACTCCCGGTGAATGGAGATCCCCGCGTCGGTGGGTACGTCGATCGGGACGAGTTCGTCGCCGCGGATCTCGAAGCGCTCGCGGTTGAAGAAGTCGACCGACCGCGTGGCCAGCATTCGCTCGAAGCCAGGCGTCGGGTCGAATCCGACGCCGACGCTGACGTCGGACGCGATGCCCTCGAACACCGTCTGCGCCTCGGTGAGCGGTTGCCCGCGCCGCCACCGCTTCATGATGCGCGGATAACCGGACTCCGTGAGTGAGTCGGGGCCGAAGTCCGTACCGATCAGCACCGTGTCGTAATTCTCCCAGGAGACGCTGGTCTTGGCCTCGGGCACGGTGAAGCCGTCGACGACGAATTGGCGTGTCGCCATGTCGAATTCGCGGGTCACCGTCGCGTCGGAGCCGCCCCTGGAGAGGCTGATCAGCGCCACCGTGTGGTCCGGCTCGATGACGTCGGCGCCTGCCCAGACCCACTTCTCGTCGTCCGCGGCGGCCAACTCGTCGAGGTCGAGCAGAACGTCCCAGTCGGGTTCGTCGGCTCGGTAGCCCTCGAGCGTGGTGCGCTGCCACAGTCCGCGCGGGTGTTCGGCGTCGCGCCAGTAGTTGTAGAGATACTCGCCCCGTCGCCGCACGTACGGGATCCGGGCGTCGGTGTCGAGGATCTCCAGTGCCTCGGCGCGCATCTGCTCGAAACGCTCGCCGCCGAGTTCGTCGAGCGTCGGTTCGTTGTGCTGCTTCACCCACTCGAGCGCATCGTCGCTGGTGACGTCCTCGAGCCACAGATACGGGTCGGCTCCGGCCGTCTGTTCTTCGCGCACGCGCTCATTACCCACTCAACCATTGTGGCCTCGCGCGTAGTGTGAGCTGAGTAACACCTGGTTGCCTCGACTCGACCACCGTCCCGCCGAACGTGGATTACCCCCACGCTTCTTCGCAGGAACGCGTGGGGGTAATCCACGTTCGGCAGAGAAGGGATGGCAATGGTGAGTGGCACTCCCAGCCGGGCACTGATCACCGAGGCTGCGGCCGAGTTGCTCCGGACACTGCAAGAACGCCACGGCGCGTTGATGTTTCACCAGTCGGGCGGGTGCTGCGACGGGTCGTCGCCGATGTGCTACCCCGACGGCGAGTTCCTGGTGGGCGATCGCGACATCCTGCTGGCGATCCTCGACGTGGGGGAGGGCGTGCCGGTGTGGATCTCGGGATCGCAGTTCGAGGCGTGGAAACACACCCAGCTGGTCATCGACGTGGTGCCCGGCCGTGGTGGCGGCTTCAGCCTCGAGACCCCCGAGGGCATGCGGTTCCTCAGCCGCGGCCGTGCGTACACCGAGGACGAGAACCGGTCGCTGGCCGATGAGCCGCCGGTGACGGGGTCGGCCTTCGAGCGCGGTGAGCGGCCGAGGGACAACGGCACCCACATCGTCGCCGAGGCGAGTGACGCCTGCCCCGTCCCTGCGGCGCGGACGGCGGTGTCGCAAACCTAGCGGATCGACCGCTGACGCCTCGACCGCGACCATTAGGCTGTGGTCGTGACTCACTATGACGTCGTCGTACTTGGTGCAGGCCCCGGCGGTTACGTGGCGGCCATTCGCGCGGCCCAGCTGGGGCTGAGCACCGCCATCGTCGAGCCGAAGTACTGGGGTGGGGTCTGCCTCAACGTCGGGTGCATCCCGTCCAAGTCGCTGCTGCGCAACGCCGAGCTGGCGCACATCTTCACCAAGGAAGCCAAGACGTTCGGCATCAGCGGCGACGCGTCGTTCGACTACGGCTCCGCCTTCGACCGCAGTCGCAAGGTCGCCGACGGACGGGTCGCAGGCGTGCACTTCTTGATGAAGAAGAACAAGATCACCGAAATCCACGGCCGCGGCTCCTTCACCGACGCCAACACGCTTTCGGTCGAGCTCAACGACGGTGGCACCGAATCGGTCACCTTCGACAACGCCATCATCGCCACGGGCAGCCGCACCCGGCTGGTCCCAGGGACGGAGCTCTCGGAGAACGTCGTCACCTACGAGGCGCAGATCATGGAGCGCGAGCTGCCCAAGTCCATCGTGATCGCCGGCGCAGGTGCCATCGGCATGGAGTTCGGCTACGTCATGAGCAACTACGGCGTGGACGTCACGATCGTGGAGTTCCTGCCCCGCGCGCTGCCCAACGAGGACGCCGAGGTCTCCAAGGAGATCGAGAAGCAGTTCAAGAAGCTCGGCGTGAAGATCCTCACCAACACCAAGGTGGAGTCGATCGACGACGACGGGTCGACGGTCACCGTGACCGTGAGCAAGGACGGCAAGACCTCGGAGCTCAAGGCCGACAAGGTCTTGCAGTCCATCGGGTTCGTCCCCAACGTCGAAGGCTTCGGCCTCGAGAAGGCCGGCGTGGCGCTGACCGACCGCAAGGCCATCGAGATCGACGACTACATGCACACCTCGGTCCCGCACATCTACGCCATCGGTGACGTCACGATGAAGTTGCAGCTGGCCCACGTCGCCGAGGCCATGGGCGTGGTTGCCGCCGAGACCATCGCGGGTGCGGAGACGCTGGCGCTCGGTGACTACCGGATGCTGCCGCGCGCGACGTTCTGCCAGCCGCAGGTGGCCAGCTTCGGGCTGACGGAGCAGCAGGCGCGCGACGAGGGTTACGACGTCAAGGTCGCGAAGTTCCCGTTCACCGCCAACGGCAAGGCGCACGGCCTCGGCGAGCCGGGCGGCTTCGTCAAGATCATCGCCGACGCGAAGTACGGCGAGCTGCTCGGCGGACACCTGATCGGACACGACGTGTCTGAGCTGCTGCCCGAGCTGACCCTGGCGCAGAAGTGGGATCTCACCGTCAACGAGCTCACTCGCAACGTGCACACGCACCCCACGCTGTCGGAAGCGCTGCAGGAGTGCTTCCACGGCTTGGCCGGCCACATGATCAACTTCTGAGAGTCAACGCGTGAGAGCGACGATTGTCGCCGGCCTCGGCGGGTTGATCATCGGTCACATGTTGTGGCTGACCGCGATCTCGTTCGCCACGAAGACGACGACCGTCAACGCCTGGGTGCTCGCCGTGGCGGCCGGATCCCTGATCCTCGCCGTCGCGGGCGGCGTGCTTGGGCGGATGTACTACGGCCGCAAGGCATTTGCAAAGGCGGCGTTCCTGTGGTGCCTGCCGATCTCGCCGATGCTGTTCTCGATCAGCGTGCTCGCGGTCACCTACCTCTGACGGCTAGTCCGAGAAGTCCAGCGGGATCTTCAGCGTCGCCATGGTCGCGGCCAAGCCGTCGTACTGGCTGGCCAGCATGCAGAACTCGATCAGTTGCTTGCGATCGAGATGCGCCGCCAGCGCCGCCCACGTCTCGGGTGACATCGACCGGGTGATGACGAACTCGTCGGTCGCGGTGATCAGGACGCGCTGCTTGTCGGTCAGCCCCTCGGCGTCGGGGCCTTCGAAGATCCGGGCCTGAGTCTGGTCGTCGAGGCCGCGGGTCCGCGCCAGGCGACGGTGTTGCTGGAGTTCGTACTCGCAGTCACGCAGATGCCCGACGCGCAGGATCACCAGTTCGGCGTCCTTGCGGGACAGCCTGCCCCAGTTGAGCAGGACCCCGCAGTACGGCAGCCACGCGAGGAAGAGCAGCTTGTGCTGGCCGACGACGTCCATCAGGTGAAAGCGCGGCGCCCGGATCGCCCGCGCTCCGGCCTTCGCGATGATCCAGCCGATGAGGCCGAGTTCGCGGAGGCTGCCGGTCGACGGGATGCGCGCGGGCGCCGCCGATCCCCCGGTCGCCCCACTCCTGCCCGTCGGAGTCTCGGTCACGAGTGCTTCACCAGGTACGGCGACACCGTGCTGCGGTGCTCGTCGAGATCGAGGGCTCGGCCCAGCGCCGGGAACGCGCGCTGCGGGCAGTTGTCCCGCTCGCACACGCGGCAACCCGCGCCGATCGGCGTGGCGATTTCACCAGACAAATCAAGACCCTCCGAGTACACGAGTCGTTGTGCGTGCCGCAGTTCGCAGCCGAGACCGATCGCGAACGTCTTGCCGGGCTGACCATATCGCGACGCCCGGAGCTCCACCGTACGGGCGACCCACATGTAGTGACGGCCGTCGGGCATCTGGGCGATCTGCACCAGGATCTTGCCAGGGTTGGCGAATGTCTCGTAGACGTTCCACAGCGGGCAGGTGCCTCCGCTGGAGGAGAAGTGAAAACCCGTGGCGGACTGGCGCTTCGACATGTTGCCTGCCCGGTCGACCCGCACGAACGACAGCGGCACGCCCCGCATCGAAGGCCGCTGCAGCGTGGACAGTCGGTGTGCGACGGTCTCGTAGCTGACCGAATAGAACGCCGACAGCCGCTCCACATCGTAGCGAAAGTTCTCGGCGACGTCGTGGAACTGGCGGTAGGGAAGGACGATCGCCGCCGCGAAGTAGTTGGCCAATCCGAGCCGGGCCAAGGTGCGCGACTCGTCGCTGGTGAAGTTGCCTTCGTCGACCTGGGCGTCGACGAGGTCGCCGAACTCGAGGTAGGCCAGCTCGGCGGCGAGCCGGAACACGTACTGCCCCGAGGACAGATGGCTACCGATCTCGAGGGTCTTGGTGCGCGGGTCGTAGTGGTGCAGCACGTTGTCCCCGCGGTCGACGCGCCTGACGATGCGCACGTCGTGCACGGCACTGAGCCGCTCGGCGAGGTCGCGAGCCAGGTCGGCGCGATGCATCCGCATCCGGATGGTGAGGTCCTCGGCGGCAGTGTCGAGGTCGTGCAGATAGTTGTGCCGTTGGTAGAAGAAGTCGCGGACCTCTTCGTGGGGCATCGTGATGGAGCCGCTGCCGCTGGCGTCGGAGTGCCTGCCCTCGGTGGCCGCCGCCAGTTGGGTGGCGGTGAGCCGGTAGCGCTGGTGCAGGTTGACCATTGCCCTCGCCAGCGTCGGGTGGGCACTGACGACGTCGGCGAGCTCGGAACGATCGACGTCGATCCCGAGGTCGCGGTCCAGCGTGATCTCCCGGAGTTCGGCGATCAGCCGGGTGTCGTCGTGGGAGGCGAAGAACGTCGCGTCGACCCCGAACACCTCCGTGATGCGCAGCAGGACGGCCACCGTGAGTGGGCGCACGTCGTGTTCGATCTGGTTCAGATAGCTGGGGGAGATGTCGAGCATCTGCGCCAGGGCGGCCTGGCTGAATCCGCGCTCACTGCGCAGCTGGCGAACCCGTGATCCGACGAAGGTCTTGGCCACTCAGCCAGGGTAACAACTGTGCAAAGGCGATCTTCGCATTCTTGGCAGCGGGATCCCTGTGGCATTATCAGGATCCGTGACTAGCACCGGGGGAACCGCCGCAGGCCTGTCCAAGGGCCCGGCGACGGGCCTGGCCAAGGTCATGATGCCCGTTCCCGACCCGCACCCCGACGTCTTCGACATCGAGTGGCCGCTGCGGGTCGCCGACGTCGACCGCGAGGGCAGACTGAAGTTCGACGCCGCGACGCGGCACATCCAGGACATCGGTTCCGACCAGCTGCGGGAGATGGGCTTCGAGGAGACTCATCCGCTGTGGATCGTGCGTCGCACGATGATCGACATGATCGAGCCCATCGAATTCAAAGACATGCTGCGGCTGCGCCGCTGGTGTTCTGGCACCTCCAACCGCTGGTGCGACATGCGGGTGCGCATCGATGGCCGGCGCGGTGGGTTGATCGAGTCCGAGGCGTTCTGGATCAACATCAACCGCGAGACCCAGGGGCCAGCCCGCATTTCGGACGACTTCATCGCCGGCCTGCAGAAGACCACCGACGTCGACAGACTGAGGTGGAAGGCGTATCTGAAGGCGGGTAGCCGCGAGGACGCCCACGACGTGCGCGCGTATCCGGTCCGCGTCAGCGACATCGACATCTTCGACCACATGAACAACTCGGTGTACTGGAGTGTGGTGGAGGACTACCTCTACAGCGAGCCCGAACTCACGGCCAAGCCGCTGCGCGTGACCATCGAGCACGATCTGCCGGTGGCGTTGGGGGACAACCTGGAGATCGCCCGCCACGTGCACCCGGCCGGGTCCACCGACAAGTTCGGCGAGGACCTCACCGATCGCACTGTTACAACGCTCACATATCTGGTCGGCGACGAGGTCAAGGCCGTCGCCAGCCTGTTCTCTCTCTGAATCGATCGGGTTTAACAGTACGGGCGTACTGACCTGCGAAAACTTGCTACTGAACGGTAACCTCTGAACCGTTTCAGCCTTTCTCGTCTTCGCAACCTTTGCAAGTTAACAGCAGGTGTTGGCGGAAGTTGACAACTTAAACGGGTGGACCTGCGGATATGTGCTGTGACATCTTTGTGTTAGCAGAAAAGTTAACCCGCGGTGGCGTTAACAACGAACGAGCCAACGTCGCCGGCACTCGTAACCGTAAGGAGCACCAATGTCCACCGTTGGCACGCCGAAGAGCCCCGAGCAGATCCAGCACGACTGGAACACCAACCCCCGCTGGAAGGGCATCGAGCGTACGTACTCCGCCGAAGACGTCGTCGCCCTGCAGGGCCACGTCGTGGAGGAGAGCACGCTGGCCCGCCGCGGTGCCGAGGTGCTGTGGGAACAACTCCACGACATGGACTACGTCAACTCCCTTGGCGCGCTGACCGGCAACCAGGCGGTGCAGCAGGTGCGTGCCGGCCTGAAGGCCATCTACCTGTCGGGTTGGCAGGTTGCCGGCGACGCGAACCTGTCCGGCCACACCTACCCCGACCAGAGCCTGTACCCCGCCAACTCGGTGCCGCAGGTCATCCGCCGGATCAACAACGCGCTCCTGCGCGCCGACCAGATCGCCAAGGTCGAGGGTGACCGTTCGGTCGAGAACTGGTTGGCCCCGATCGTGGCCGACGGTGAGGCCGGCTTCGGTGGCGCGCTCAACGTCTACGAGTTGCAGAAGGCCATGATCGCCGCGGGTGTGGCCGGCTCGCACTGGGAGGACCAGCTGGCGTCGGAGAAGAAGTGTGGCCACCTCGGTGGCAAGGTGCTGATCCCCACGCAGCAGCACATCCGCACCCTGACCTCGGCCCGCCTGGCGGCCGACGTCGCCGACGTCCCCACGGTCGTCATCGCCCGCACCGACGCCGAGGCAGCCACGCTGATCACCTCCGACGTCGACGAGCGCGATCAGCCGTTCATCACCGGTGAGCGGACCAAGGAAGGCTTCTACCGGGTCAAGAACGGCCTCGAGCCCTGCATCGCCCGCGCCAAGTCCTACGCGCCGTACTCCGACCTCATCTGGATGGAGACCGGCACCCCGGACCTCGAGCTGGCGAAGAAGTTCGCCGAGGGCGTCAAGAGCGAGTTCCCTGACCAGATGCTGGCCTACAACTGCTCGCCGTCGTTCAACTGGAAGCAGCACCTGGACGACGCGACCATCGCGAAGTTCCAGAACGAGCTCGGGGCAATGGGCTTCAAGTTCCAGTTCATCACCCTGGCCGGCTTCCACGCACTGAACTACTCGATGTTCGATCTGGCCCACGGCTACGCCCGCAACCAGATGAGCGCCTACGTCGAGCTGCAGGAGCGCGAGTTCGCCGCCGAGGAGCGTGGTTACACCGCGACGAAGCACCAGCGCGAGGTTGGCGCGGGCTACTTCGACCGGATCGCGACCACCGTGGATCCGACCTCCTCGACCACCGCGCTCGCGGGCTCGACCGAAGAGGGTCAGTTCCACTAAGCACTAGCTGAAGCACTAAGCACTAGCTGCGCGAGCAGACGTAAAGGTGCCCGACACCCCGGCGTGTCGGGCACTTTTGCGTCTGCCCGCGCATTGAGGAAGATTCGTGACCGTGAAGAACATCGAACGAGTGGGCGTCGTCGGCGCCGGGCAGATGGGTGCTGGCATCGCAGAGGTCTCGCTGCGGGCTGGTGCGGACGTGCGGATCTACGAGCCCACCGAGGCGCTGGTGGCCGCGGGCCGCGATCGCATCACCAAGTCGCTCGACCGCGGTGTCAGCAAGGGCAAGCTGTCGCAGGAGGAACGCGACGCCGCGCTGTCGAAGCTCAGTGTCACCACCACCCTCGCCGACCTGTCGGACCGCCAGCTGGTCATCGAGGCGATCGTCGAGGACGACGTCGTCAAGGCCAAGGTGTTCGCCGAGCTCGACGAAGTCATCACCGACCCCGACGCGGTGCTGGCGTCGAACACCTCGAGCATCCCCATCATGAAGATCGCAGCGGCGACCAAGAATCCGGGCCGCGTGCTGGGGCTGCACTTCTTCAACCCGGTGCCGGTGCTGCCGCTCGTCGAGTTGGTCGGCACGCTGGTCACCACCGACGAGGCGCTCGCCAGGACCGAGAAGTTCGCGAGCGAGGTGCTCGGCAAGCAGGTGGTGCGCTGTGCCGACCGGTCCGGCTTCGTGGTGAACGCCCTGCTGGTGCCGTACCTGCTGTCGGCGATCCGGATGGCCGAGGCCGGTGTCGCCACGGTCGAGGACATCGACACGGCCGTCGTCGCGGGCCTGTCGCATCCGATGGGGCCGCTGAAGCTGTCCGATCTGGTCGGCCTCGACACGCTGAAGCTCATCGCGGACAAGATGTTCGAGGAGTTCAAGGAGCCGCTGTACGGGCCGCCGCCGCTGCTGCAGCGGATGGTCGAGGCCGGCCAGCTCGGCAAGAAGTCGGGCAGGGGCTTCTACACGTACTGATCGCGGTCGCCGACGGTGCGCGCCCCCACGGGTCCGGTGTTGCCAACACCGCCACGCCCGGTACGTCGCGTGCCCTGTGCAATTCTCTAGCTAACGTTTGACACCCTTTCGCGGCCGTCTGAACTGGGTCTACGCCGATTTCAGCAAAGACATGTCCGGGCGAAGTCGATGTCGACCGCGGGGTGGACGTCGATTTGCCATTGGCATTAGTTACGCTAAGTTCCGATACAAGTGCCGATTCAGCTCGGAGTCGGTTGCGCTGCATAATCTTTGATGTGCAGTGATTGAACCCCTCGGCTCCGACGTTGACGGTCGGTGAGCGTACGAGGGAGATGTCTGGTCATGTCGAAAGTCACAGCGCGACTCGAACCGTTCTACGAGGAATCGCAGTCGATCTACGACCTGTCCGACGACTTCTTTGCGTTGTTCCTCGGGCCGACGATGGGCTACACCTGTTCGTACTTCGAGCGTGACGACATGACGCTCGAGGAGGCCCAGATCGCCAAGTTCGACCTCGCGCTCGGCAAACTGGACCTTCAGCCAGGCATGACGCTGCTCGACGTGGGATGCGGCTGGGGTGGGGCACTGCGCAGGGCCGTCGAGCGGTTCGACGTCAACGTCATCGGAATCACGCTGAGCCGCAACCAGTTTCAGTACAGCAAGAAGCTAATGGCCGCCATCCCCAGCACGCGCACCGCCGAGGTGCGCCTGCAGGGTTGGGAAGAGTTCGACGAGCCCGTCGACCGGATCGTGTCGATCGGCGCGTTCGAGGCGTTCAAGGCCGACCGGTACCCGGCATTCTTCGCCAAGGCACACGACGTGCTGCCCGCCGACGGTCGGATGTTGCTGCACACCATTCTCGCGCACACACAGAAGTTCTTCCACGACAACGGGATCAAGCTGACCCTCAGCGATCTGAAGTTCATGCGGTTCATCGGGACCGAGATCTTCCCCGGTGGTCAGTTGCCCGCAGTCGAGGACATCGAAGAGTTGGCGGCCGGTTCCGGCTTCACGCTGACGCGCACTCACCTGCTGCGTGGGCATTACGCCCGCACCCTCGACATGTGGGCCGCGAACCTGGCGGCCAACAGGGAGAAGGCCATCGCCATCACCTCCGCTGAGGTGTACGAGCGCTACATGCACTATCTGACCGGCTGTGCCGACTTCTTCCACCGCGGCATCACCAACATCGGTCAGTTCACGTTGGTCAAGGGAGAATAGCGGACCTCAGACCGTGCCGACGGCGCGACGCTCCCGCATCGTCGTCACGCTGAAGCGAGCCGCTTCTTCTCCGCCTCAACGTCGAAATGGGCTGGCGGCCAGGACAAGTCAAGTCCCTTCAGCCCCTCGATCAGAAGCTCGGTGATCGCCAGTCGCGAATACCACTTGCGGTCGCAGGGAATGACGTACCACGGCGCATACTCCGTGG
>JAOPWT010000057.1 GCA_025965555.1 Mycobacterium sp. | reverse complement strand
ATCACGGGTCAGTTACTATGCAATAACAGGTGATCGGCGTCGGATCGATGGACCTGAGCGGGTCACGAAGCGATCTTGGTTTGTTGGCGGGGCCGGGTGGACGACCGAACCCGGGACCTGCCGGATATCTTCGTAAAAGCTTGGAATGGCCTTCAGGCAGTTAATTGATTATGCGGGACGGTAATTTGTTCGATTGCAGTCGAGACATTGCCTCACAGCAGCGCCCGGGTGACATCAGTCGCACGTTTGTGCAGCTGATGCCGCGCGGCGCGGAGCAAGGCGTGTGACCGTGCTGTCGCGACGCCGTTTCCTCTATGCCGCGGGCGCAGCCGTGACGGCGGCCGCGGGCGGAGGTGCGGTCACCTATGGCCTCACCCGTGACCAATCGACCCTCGCTCGCGATCACTACTCGGCCATCGTCATCGGCAGTGGCTATGGCGGCGGCGTATCGGCGTTGCGTCTGGGCCAGGCCGGTGTCGACACGTTGATTCTGGAGAAGGGCCGTTACTGGAACACTCCGGACGCGGACGGCAAGCGATTCTCCAAGATGTTGCCGCCCGACAATCGGGCCGGGTGGTTCACGGCGGTTCCCCCCAGTCTCGTCCCCTCCTTCCAGGGAATCTCGATTGCCGACGTCGCCCAGCGGGTGCCGTCATCGCAGCCGGTCCAAGCGGGAATCTGTGAGCAGGTGACCCACGGTGCCCACAACGTGTTCCGCGGTGTCGGCGTCGGTGGTGGTTCGATGATCAACGCGGCCATCGCGGCGATCCCGACCGTCGGTCAACTGCGTGAGGCCTTTCCCGACATCGACCCCGCGGAGTTCCTCGGCGACTACGTCGAACGCGCAAAGAGCATGTTGCGGATCAGCTACCGCGACATGGATTGGTTCGAGCAGACACCCTGGTATCAATACGCCAGGGTCGGCCGTCAGTACGCGGCGAACGCCGGCTATGCGGTCGACTACAACGGGAGCGCCTACTCCTTCGACTACATGAGGAAAGAGGAGGCAGGGGAGGTCCCACGCTCGGCGCTCGACACCGAGCAGCAGTACGGAAACAACTACGGGCGGTTCGGCAGCGTCGATGAGACGTACGTTGCCGCGGCGGTGGCGACCGGCAAGGTCACCGTGCGTCCCTTGACCGAAGTGACCGGTGTTCGGCGCGAGTCCTCAGGGGAATACGTCGTGTCGACCCGCGTCATCGACCGGTGGGGAAAGGAGCTCAGTCGAGGTGAGTTGGCCTGTGACAAACTGATTCTGAGTGCCGGGGTGCTGGGTACGAACACCATCTTGCTGCGCGCGCGCGAGTCTGGGGCGCTGCAGGATCTGAGTGCAGAGATCGGGCGGGGTTACGGGAACAACGGCGACGTCATGGTCGCCCACCGACTCAACGACGGTGACCCCGCCGGCACCCAGCAGTCCTTGATGGGAATGATCAATCTGGACGGCCGAGACGACCCCGACAACCCGGTGTACGCCAGCATGTTCTCGATACCCCTGCCGGTCGAGACTCACACCCTCGGCTACTACGTGATGGTCAAGACCGGCGACCGTGCCGACATCGCCTACGATCGCGCGTCGGACTCCATCCGCATTCTCTGGCCCCAAGACCACACTGACCACATGATTTCGCGCGCGAAGTTGGTGTTCGACAGGGTGACGCAGGCGAATGGCGTTGACTACCGCGACGACATCTTCGAGGGAAAGGTCTTCGCGCCCAACACGGTTCACCCGCTTGGCGGCTGTGTCCGCGGCGTTGCGACGGACGCCTTCGGACGGGTCAATGGGTATGACAACCTGTACGTGAACGACGCGTCACTGCTGCCCGGTTACCTCGGTTGCAACCCCTTCATGTCGATCACCGCGCTCGCCGAGCGCAACATCGAGGGGATTCTGCAGGGGCGGAAGTAAACCGGCGTACTGCTATGCCTGACAGTTCGGGCACCAATACGTGACGCGGTCACCGTCGCGGTCCGTCTCGATGAGGGTGCCACAGCGGCGACACGCATTTCCGCCCCGGCCATAGACCCAGACGTCCTTCCCTGGTCTGGTGTCCCCGGTGGTGGTCCGATTCATCCGAGACCGGTTGAGCCACAGCATATCCCGGGCGCGCTGCACCACCCGGAGTGGATCCTTGACGCTGCTGACGGGTGCAGTCGGGCGCCGACCAAGGACGAAGCACAGCTCGTTGGCGTAGACGTTCCCGACGCCCGCCATGACCCGCTGGTCGAGCAGGGCCTCGGCGAGTGGTCGATCGGGATCGGTCACCAGGTTCAATGCGGCCGTTCGTGGCTCCCAGTCGTCGCCGAGCAGGTCGGGCCCGAGATGCGCGACGACGTCCTGGTCGAGACGGCGCTCGAGAACCTCCAGCACGCCGAGATCGACACCCGCCGCTCGAGTCTGGCCTGCCTCCAGGATGATCCGAACCTTGTGAGGCGCCACCCGGCGGATTTGGCCGCCGATCAACCAGGCGCCGTCCATCTTCAGATGCGAATGGATGCTGGCGTCACCCGCACGGATGAACAGGTGCTTGCCGCGGCTGAGCACCTCGTCGACGACGACACCCTTGAGGTCGACCGTCGCGTAGCGAGGGACCCTCACGTCGCAGCGGGTCAGCGTCTTGCCGACGAGCGCTTCGCGCAGCTTGGCCGCGGTGCGGTAGACGGTGTCGCCCTCGGGCATGGCAACACGCTACCGCGAGGCGCGCGTTACGCGCAGATGTCGGCCGTGAGCTGGCGATAACACAAACGTATTCCTGCGATGACCATTCGGAAACATCAAGCTCCTGTAATTGAATCAAGCCAAAGTTCATGGCCCGCCGGCAGCGTCGCCGAATCCCCGAGACCTTCACTGAAAGAGAACTGGAGCCATCCATGGCCTTTGACGATTCGATCGCCGAGAACATCAAGACCTCCCTTGCCGAGATCCCGCACCCGTCGCTGCCCAAGGGATCCAACATCTACGGGGGCACGAAGATCTTCCCCGACTATCAGGCCGAGGACGGTGAGAGCTACTTCACGCTGGTACACGGGATCGCCCACGAATCGTCGGTCAGCTTCGTCGCGGTCCTGCAGGCCACCAGAGCGCTGCGCAAGGGCTTCGAATCGGCCATCTACTTCTACGGTCCGGGAGCCATCAACTGCCTGGCCACCCGCGGGTTCCCCAAGACCGGTGACTCCGGTTTCCCCGGCGAGCAGAACATCAACGACTCGCTCGGCACGTTCATCGGTGAGGGCGGCACGGTGTTCTGCTGCAGGTTCGGTCTTGCGCTGCACGGTGGCCGCGAGGAGGACCTGATCGAGGGCGTCATCCCGGCACACCCGCTCGACGTGCAGGACGCCCTCATTCACTACGCGCGCAAGGGCGCGATCATCAACTCGACCTACATGGTCTAGCGCTCGCCACGTAACGACTTCTGCCAGAAGAGGATTCACGATGACGAAACTTGCCGCGGTGGCCGCCAACTTCACGCGCGACCTGGAGCAGAACTACGCGCTGATCGAGTCGCTGGCCGGGCAGGCCCGCGACGAGGGCGTGGACTTCATGGTCCTGCCTGAAGCCGCGATCGGTGGCTACCTGTCTTCGCTTGGCAACCACGGCGACACGGTGAAGACCACGTCCACGTCACTGCCGCCCGCCATCCGCATCGACGGCCCCGAGATCGCCAGGGTGGCGCGGATCGTCGGTGATCTGGTGGTCGCCATCGGGTTCTGTGAGCTCGACGACGACGGCCAAACCCGCTACAACGCCGCCGCCGTACTCGACGGCACCAAGATCTACGGCACGTACCGCAAGGTCCACCAGCCGTTGGGTGAGGGCATGTCCTATTCGGCGGGCTCAGACTACGGTGTGTTCGACACGCCGATCGGTCGGGTCGGTCTCCAGATCTGTTACGACAAGGCCTTTCCCGAGGCGGCGCGCATCATGGCGCTCAAGGGCGCACAGATCATCGCCAGCCTGTCGGCGTGGCCTGCGGCCCGCACGGCGACGGCGGAGAACCTGCAGGACGACCGGTGGACATACCGCTTCAATCTGTTCGACGCCGCGAGGGCGCTCGACAACCAGGTGTTCTGGATCGCCTCCAATCAGAGTGGGACGTTCGGGTCACTGCGCTACGTCGGCAACGCGAAGGTCGTCGATCCTGGCGGAAACATCCTGGCCACAACACTTCTCGGTGGCGGCATGGCAGTGGCCGACGTAGACGTCGATGGCACGTTCCGGGCGATGCGCGCAGGCATGTTCCACCTGCGCGACCGCAGGCCCGACGTCTACGGCCCCGTCGCCGACGCCGATGCCGAAGGCGCGAGTCAATGGCAGGAGCTGACCAGTGCCTGAGATGACGTTCGACGTGCAGTGGCCGGACGGCCGGGTACAGCGCTGTTACTCCCCGAGCCTGGTGATGCACGACTACCTGAGCTCCGGCGCGAATTACACCGTCTCCGAATTTCTCGACCGGTCCGGTCAGGCGCTCAGCGAAGCCAGCGAACGCGTGCGAGCCAAGTTCGGCTTCGCCTGCACGTCGGCGGCCTGGACCAAGGCGGAAATCGCCGCGGCAGCACATGAATTCCCACCAACTGCGACGATCCGCGTCGTCGCCATGCACCCGGGACTGGAGGCGTCATGACGTTCTCTGATGATCAGGCCGGGCACGTGACGGTAGCCGTCGTCGGCGGCGGTCAGGCCGGACTCTCCGTGAGCTGGTACCTCGGGCAGGCAGGCATCGACCACGTCGTCGTGGAAGCGCACACTCCGGCGCACGCCTGGGCGGACACCCGTTGGGACAACTTCACATTGGTGACGCCGAACTGGCACTGCAAGCTGCCGGGCTACGCCTACGACGGCGGCGATCCTGATGGCTTCATGACCCGCGATGAGGTGGTGCAGTGGCTCGCGGGATGGCTCGACACCTTCGAGCCGCCCGTGCTCACCCACACCCGTGTGACGAGGTTGCGCCCCCTCGTGCCCGGCGGTTTCGAGCTGTCACTCCAGACGCCCGAAGGCGAGGAGACGCTGACGTGTGAGCACGCGGTCGTCGCGACCGGCGGCTATCCGATACCGGTGCTTCCTGCGTTCGCCGGATCGCTCGACTCGGCGCTCACCCAGATCCATTCGGAGCAGTACCGCAATGCCGATCAACTGCCAGAAGGCGCGGTCATGGTCGTCGGCACCGGCCAGTCCGGCGCGCAGATCGCCGAGGATCTGCATCTGGAAGGCCGACAGGTTCACCTCGCGGTCGGCAGCGCGCCGCGTGTCGCACGGTTCTACCGCGGCCGAGACTGCATGACGTGGCTTTCCGACATGGGCCTCTACGACAAGGCTGCACCCGAATACCCAGGCGGCAAGGCGGCGATCGAGAAGACCAACCACTACGTCACGGGCCGCGACGGCGGCCGCGACATCGACCTGCGTCGCTTCGCGGCCGAGGGCATGCGGCTGTACGGCACGTTGAGTGACGGCAAGGGCGCTTCGCTGGTGTTCGAGCCGTCGTTGCAGGACGCGCTCGACAAGGCCGACTCCGTGTACAACTCGATCTGTTCTGACATCGACGCCTTCATCGAGCGCGAGGGTCTCACTGCGCCGCCCGCAACGCGCTACAGCCCCGTCTGGGAACCCGACGCCGAGACCACCGAACTCGATCTGCGCGCCGAGGGCATCACCAGCATCGTCTGGGCGATCGGATATCGGCCCGACTACCGGTGGATCGAGGCGAGCGCCTTCGACGGTGGCGGCCGTCCCATGCAGAACCGCGGTGTCACGGGCGTCGATGGTCTGACCTTCGTGGGCCTGCCGTGGATGCACACCTGGGGGTCCGGCCGGTTCCTCGGCATCGACCGCGACGCCAAGCACATTGCCGAGACGATCATCGACGATCTCCGACGCCAGTCCGCGCCAGAGCGCTCTGCTCTTCGCGCAGGCGCTCATCGCCGCCTCGCCGTGGCCCGCTGAACGACCAGGAGAAGCCGTGCCAGAACGACCGACGTCCGTATCCACCCGCGTCGACCTCACCCTGCTGGGCATCCGGGGCCGCCCGCCCGTCAGCCGAGCCGCCGGCGCGGGCCCCAGCGCCGACGGACACCTGGTCATCGATGGCCGCGCCGCCGCGATTCCGCTGAATCCGGAGAGCCCGTTCGTCTTCGACGGAAGTCGCGTGCTTCTCGACGGCGAGGACTCCGGTCTGACCGTCGACGTGATCGACCGGCCCCGGTTCTACGACCTGCAGACCGCCGATGGCGTGTCCTACGAGCAGATCGCCCGACTGCACGGCCGAAACGTGCTCGCCACCACCGTCGTTCAGACGTGTATTCGGTACGGCGTCGATCAGCGGTGCCGCTTCTGCTCGATCGAGGAGTCGCTGCGGTCGGGCGCCACCACCGCGGTGAAGCGTCCCCACCAGTTGGCCGAGGTGGCCGAGGCGGCGGTGCGACTCGACGGTGTTGCACAGCTGGTGATGACCACCGGCACCTCGGCGGGCAGCGATCGCGGCGCCAGACATCTGGCTCGCTGCGTGCGCGCCGTGAAGGCCGTGGTGCCCGGATTGCCCATCCAGGTGCAGTGCGAACCGCCCGCGGACCTGGCGGTGCTGACCGAACTGCGGCACGCGGGTGCGGACGCGATCGGAATTCACGTCGAGTCTCTCGACGACGCCGTCCGCCGTCGCTGGATGCCTGGGAAGGCGACTGTGTCGCTGGCGCAGTACCGCGACGCGTGGCGGGAGGCGGTCGGAGTGTTCGGCCGCAACCAGGTCTCGACGTACCTCCTCGTCGGCCTCGGCGAGGATCCCGAGGAACTGATCGCCGGTGCCGCCGAACTCATCGACATGGGCGTCTACCCCTTCGTGGTGCCGTTTCGGCCACACCCCGGCACGTTGGCCGTCGACGTCGACGGTGCGCGGGCACCCGACGCTGCGACCGTCGAGAAGGTGTCCCGTGAGGTCGCCAACGCCCTGCGGATGGCGGGCATGGCCGGCGCCGACCAGAAGGCCGGCTGTGCGGCCTGCGGCGCCTGCGGCGTGCTGCAGAGCGTCGGCGGGTGATCGGCGTGGAGACGAAGACTCTGTCCATCCTCGCGGGCGCACGCGCACACGTGACGCCCGCATCGGAATTCCTCATTCGCCGAGCCGAGAGCGCCGCGGACGTCGCGGCCTACCGCGGGCTGCGTCACGACGCGTTCGTCGTGGCTCAGCACCTCTTCGCCGGCAGCGACGCCGACGACGTCGACGACGATCCACGCACCGTGGTCCTCATCGCGACCGCCGCCGACGGCACGGTCCTCGGCGGGGTGCGACTCGCTCCGCGGTGCGACCCGGACCTCGGCTGGTGGACGGGCAGCAGGCTGGTCACCGGCGCGGCGTCGCGCTCGTCAGGAGTCGGCCCCGCCCTCATCCGTGCCGCGTGCGCCCACGCCGAGTCGGCGGGCGTACTCCGTTTCGACGCAGCGGTGCAGCGGCGTCACGCCGCGATGTTCGACTCGCTCGGTTGGGAGCACCACGGCGACTGCCTGGTCGCCGGCCAACCGCACGCATCGATGCGGTGGCCGCTTCACCAGATGCAGCGCCTCGCCGACGCCACCAAGTCCTTCCTGGGGGATGCCCTTGCCCCGCTGCGCGCGGTGAACGGGGGACTCGGTCCCGCTGGTTTCGTCGGCGACGACGGCGTGCCGGTGCCCGGCAGCGACTTCGTGGCGGCATGTGATGCAATCATCCCGTCCATGGTGGAACGCGATCCGGAGTGGGCGGGGTGGTGTTCGGTGCTGGTCAACGTCAACGATCTGACCGCGATGGGCGCCGCGCCGACCGGGCTGCTGGACGCCGTCGGAGCGCCAACCCACTCTCTTCTCACCCGGATCGTGCGCGGCATCGCGAAGGCGTCCCAGGCCTGGCGGGTGCCGGTGCTCGGCGGCCACACTCAACTCGGTGTGCCTGCCGCGCTGGCCGTGACCGCATTCGGCCGGACGTCGCGGCCGATCCGGGCAGGCGGCGGCTCGGCGGGCGACACGCTACGCCTGACCGCCGATCTCACCGGTGGCTGGCGGCCGGGTCAACATGGCAGACAATGGGATTCGAGTAGCACGCGTAGCGGCGACGATCTCGCCGAGCTGTCCACGTTGGTGGCGCGGATGACGCCACGGGCCGCCAAGGACGTCAGCATGGCCGGGGTCGTCGGGACCGTCGGCATGCTGGCCGAAGCCAGCGGCACGGGCGCCGAGTTGGATGTGATGCGGATACCCCGGCCCGCCGATGCCGAGATGGGAGCGTGGCTGACCTGCTTCCCCGGCTACGCCATGCTCACCGCCGACCGTGCCGAAGCCCGGCTGCCAAAGGCACCGCACGGCGTGGTCACCGGCTCTTGTGGCCTCCTGACCGCCGATCGCGGCGTCCGGCTGCGGTGGCCCGACGGCGTCACGACGACGGCCGTCGCGCAGGATGTGACGGGACTGGGGAGGGCCTGAGTTGGCTGCGGAGGGCAAGAGCGGAGCGACCGGTAGATGACACTGGTGACGATCGGTGCCGTCGCGGCTCACTTCGGCCGGGACCTGGACCGCGGCGTCAGCAAGGTGATCGGCATCATTGACGCGGCCGCCCGCGACGGTGTCGAACTGCTGGTCTTTCCCGACGCGTGCCTCGGCGGGTACATCGGTGATCTTCGTGCGCCCGATCCGAACGACCGGCCACCCGCGCTGGACCCGGACGGGCCGGAGATCCAGGCCGTGATCGCGGCGGCAGGACCGATGACCGTGTGCGTCGGTTACGCCGAGGAGGCCCTCGGCGGACGCTACAACGCGGCGATCTGCGTGTCGGGGGACGGCGTCCTGGGACGCCACCGCAAGGTGCACCAGCCGGCAGGGGAGTCACTGGCCTACCTCGCCGGCGATAGCTTCACCGCGTTCGACACCCCGGTCGGCAGGCTGGGCATGCTCATCGACTACGACAAGACGTTCCCCGAGTCCGCGCGGGCGCTGGCGCTGGACGGCGCCCAGATGATCGCCGCGCTGTCGGCCTGGCCGGCCAGCGTCACCGACCGCGCGTCGCGCCTACCCGCGGACCGGCAGTCCCGGCTGTTCGACCTCTATGACTGTGCGCGCGCGGCGGAGAACCAGGTGGTCGTGGTGTCGTCGAACCAGACGGGTGTGATGGGCACCCTCCGGTTCCTCGGCCAGGCCAAGGTGGTGGGGCCAGGCGGTGACGTGCTGGCCAACACCGGCTCCAAGGGCGGACTGGCCAAGGTCACCGTCGACATCGACGCGGTGCTCACCCGTGCCCGAAAGGTGTTGAACCACCTCGCGGAACGTCGGGTGGACGTCTACGGCGTCCGGACCAGGAGCTGACGGTGCACGTCGCGTTGGTCACCTACTCGACGAAACCCCGTGGCGGCGTCGTGCACACGCTCAATCTCGCGGAGGCGCTCGCCGTGGCGGGTATCGACGTCACGGTCTGGTCGTTGGCCAGGGCGGGGGACCGTGGCTTCTTTCGTGACGTGGACCCACGGGTGCGGGTGCGGCTCGTCGACTTTCCCAGCCGCAGCGAGGAATCCGTGACGGACCGGATCGTGCGGTCGATCGCCGTGCTGCGAGGTGCGTTCACCGCGGGGGAGTACGACGTGGTGCACGCGCAGGACTGCATCAGCGCCAACGCCGTCGGTCCGTGCATTCGGACCATCCATCACCTCGACGAGTTCACCACCCCGGTGCTGGCGGAGTGCCACGAGAAGGCCGTCGTGGAGCCGTATGCGCGCATCTGCGTGTCCGAGGCCGTGGCCGCCGAGGTGCGCTCGGGGTGGGCGCTGTCGCCGACCGTGATACCGAATGGCGTTCTGGCCCAGCGGTTCACCGATGCCGCATCCGACGATCCCTCAGCCGCCGGGCAGCGAAAGGCTTGGCGCCAACAGCTCGGGCGTTACGTGCTCACGATCGGTGGGATCGAACCGCGCAAGGGAACCATCGATCTGGTCGACGCGTATCACCTACTGCGGCAACGTCTTCCCGACGTCAGGCTGGTGATAGCGGGTGGCGAGACGTTGTTCGACTACCGTGACTACCGCGCCTCGTTCGAGCACCGGTGTGCCGATCTCGGGGTAGCGCCCGTCATCCTCGGTGCGGTCGAAGACGGCGAACTGCCGAGCCTGGTCGCCGCGTGTTCGGTGTTCGCCTTCCCGTCGACCAAGGAGGGTTTCGGGCTGGCCGCGATGGAGGCGCTCGCCGCAGGACGCCCGGTCGTCACGCGGGATCTGCCGGTGCTCCACGAGGTCTTCGGTGACACGGTGAGCTACGCGTCGACGCCTGCCACCTTCGCCGAGGCCATGGTCGAGGCATTCGAGCACTGCGTCGACCCCGGACCCGGCCGTGCCCTTGCGACGTCGCTGACCTGGGAGGCCGCCGCGCGGCGACACGTCGAGTTCTACGACGCGCACCCCATGCGTGCCTAGCTGGTGTGCGATGAGTGCCTACCGTTGAACGGCATCCAGCGCGCGGACGGCCTCGGCGCTGATGCGCGGCACCAGTGCCGTTGCGGTGTCCAGTTCGGTGATCAGGTCGACGGCCTCGCCCGCCCAGATGGGCACGTAGTCCATGTCTGCCCGGTCCACGCCTGCGCGGAACGAGGCCAACGCCTCGGCGTCGGCGCTCAACTCGTCCTCGCGGTCCCGCCAGGCGTCGGTGAAGGCATTGCGCAGCGTGCGGGCGGGGTAGGTGGCGGGCCAGCCGGCATCGGCGGCGACGTCCGCGACGCGTCCGCGGACGGTGTCCGAGGCCTCGGCCGCCGTGATCGCCTTCGCCTCCTCGGCATTGATCAACGCTTCGGTGGTGGCTTCGAACCGCGTACCGATCAACGCTCCGGCCGCGCCGAGCACTAGCGCCGCGGCCAGCCCGCGGCCGTCCGCGATCCCGCCCGCTGCCAGCACCGGGACGCCGCCCGCGATGTCGACGACGGCAGGGACGAACGGCAGGGTCGACCGCCCACCGCCGTGGCCACCTGCCTCGGTCCCCTGCGCCACCAGGACGTCGGCGCCGACGTCGAGCGCACGTCGCGCCTCAGCCGTCGTGGTGACCTGGACGATCAGCGGGATCGCGGCGTCACGGACCGCACCGGCGAACGCCCCGGGATCACCGAACGACAGTATGATCGCGGCGGGGCGCCGGGCAATCGTCCATTCGATGACGTCCATGGTGATCGCCCAGCTCAAAAGTCCGATGCCCCAAGGCTTCCCGGTGGCACTATCGGCGAGGGCGCACTCCCTCTCCAGCCAGTCCCTGTCGCCTCGGCCGCCGCCGATCATGCCCAGTCCGCCGCCCTCGGCGACGCCGGCCGCCAATCGACCGCCGGCCACGCCGCCCATCGGCGCCAGCACGATCGGGTGATCGATTCCGAACATGTCCGTCAACGCCGACCGCAGGGTCATGCCTGCACTGTAGGCAGGCCGCGTCGCGGCCGGAACGGGTCAGGCGGGAATCGAGTGCAGGGCCTTGTCGGCCAACTCGTGACGGTGCTGGCGTTCGATGACCGCGAAGTAGAAGGCGTAGGCGAACGCACAACTGGTGAAGAGGCTGCTGACGAAGAACAGCCACGGCCTCCGGATGCCACGCCGGTACCCGTCGACGATGGTGAACAGGGGCAGCAGGATGACGTTGATGATCGTGTAGTCCTGGCTGGCCGACGCGGCCGCGGGGTTGACGTAACCGAGCGCGATGAACTGCTGCCAGCTCCCTGGGCCCCAGAGCGGGTTGCCGCCAGGGACGGCGTACCGATCGACGAACTGGTGGTTGAAGTAGTAGCCGAGCGCGATCGACGCGATGCCGATGGCGTAGTACACGATCTCCAGGGCAGAGAACGCGGGACCGCCGGCGGGGCGGGCGAAGATCCGCGCGTTGGCGCGGACGATCCAGAGGACGACGAGGACGCCGAGGACGGCGTGAACGATCAGCGAGACCATGGTCCGAGTATGGAACGCAGGCGCCGCAGTTTTGTCACTTTTGCCATTTCGGCGCGATTCGGGCCCGAATGGTGCCGGCGGTGGGTTGGGACAGCTGCCCAAACACGCTCGGGCACTTCAGGTTTCAGCTCGGTCGGGAGTCACATCCCGTTGATCTTCACCGACTGCTCAGCCTGCTGGCCCATCAGCGTCGTGAACGCCTCGAGGACGAGCTCACCGGCTTCGTTCATGCAGATGTTCCTCGTCACCACGATGTCGGCGCCGAACCGCTCGTCCACCGAGTGGATCTCCAGCCGTGCCCACAACTTGTCGCCCGCGTAGATCGGCTTGTGATAGACGAATCGTTGGTCGACCTGCACGATGTGCATCGTCTCGATGCCGACGTCGACGTTGCGGAAGAAGTCCTGCTGTACGAGTAGGGCATACACCGCGGTGAACGTCAGGGGCGCAAGGATGCCTGGGTGGCCGAGTTCGGCCGCAGGTTTCTCGTCGAAGTTGGCGGCGTCCTGCGACTGGACGGCCTTGGAGTATTCGCGGATCTTCTCCCGGCCAACTACGAAGTAGTCGGGATACAGGTGCACCATGCCGCGGATGTCGGTCTTCAGCGCCATTTACCACCTCCGAGAACTGGCCCGGGGCGTGGACTGACAACGGTGGACAGAGGCGCGACGGGTGTCTGGGTCAAACACCTTTACGACGATCCATTCAAGCAAACTATTTAGCGCAGCTCATCTCGCGGCGATGGTGAACTACCGTGAACCTGGTGTGATTTCTGCCTCTTTAGCGTACCGCTCAGTGCCACCTCACGCGCGGGTCAGCGGAGTCGCAGTCCCCTCGGGGTCCGTGAGAATCCGCTCCCGGTCAACGCGTCGTGGACGGCCCCGTGCTCCGGGCTGGCCCCTGGATCCAGCACGGGGACGCCGTTGATCCGTTCGACGAGCAGCGACTGAAGGCGGCCCGCGCCGACCAGGTCGACCAACGCGGCTCCAGCGGCGGCATGTGCCTCGGCGTCGGACGAGAAGGACAGCAACGAGCGGCCGCCGCGCTCGAGGAACCAGGTCAGCTCGCCGTCGACGAGCACCACCAGAGCGCCGGCCTTGCGTCCCGGCCGGTGCCCGGTCTCGGAGTCGCCGGGCCACGGCAGCGCGGCGCCGTAGGGGTTGGCAGGGTCGGCCGCCGCGAGTACCACCG
>JAOPWT010000055.1 GCA_025965555.1 Mycobacterium sp. | reverse complement strand
CGCCCAGCTCCCGAACTCGCGGATGGCGTTCGGCGGTGGCGTCGTTGTCCCTGCGGCGTTGCAGTGGCTGTCGTCGATCGCCTGGGACGCGCTGGTCGGGTTGTTCGGCGGCGAGGCGCTCGCGCTGCTCCTCGGCATCCCGTTCTGGGCCGCCGTGCTGATCGTGCTGGGCGTCCAGGGTGTCGTCGGCTACTTCGGTTACGAGGTCATCCACCGTTTGCAGGCGGTGCTGACCGTGGTGCTGCTGGTCACGTTCGTGGTATTCGCCGTCAAGCTGGTCGGCGGCCACGACGTCGTGACCCCACCCGTCGTGCAGGGACCCGATCTGATCGGCGCCTTCGTGCTCGAGGTCACCATCTCGCTCAGTCTGGCGGTGTCCTGGGCGAGTTACGCCTCCGACTTCAGCAGATATCTCCCTGCGCGGTCGCCGCGGCTGAGCGTGTTCGGGTACACGTTCGCCGGGATCTTCCTGGCCTATGTCTTCGTCCAGGGAATCGGCATCGCGGCAGGCGAGCTGGTCTCGGAGCAGACGGCAGAGGGCGTGGAAACGGTCATGGGTGGCGGCTTCCTCGGCGGCCTGGCGCTGCTGATCATCGCGCTGGCATCCATCGGCTCGGGAGTGATGAACGACTACAGCGGTTCACTGGCACTGCAGACGCTCGGCGTCCGTGTTCGCAGGCCGTTGTCGTCCGTGATCGTCACCGTGATGGCGTTCGGCCTCATCCTCTGGCTGCACTCCGCCGACACCGCGGCACGCTTCCAGAACGTGCTGCTCTTCGTCAGCTACTGGATACCTGCCTTCGTGGCGATCGTGTCGGTGGATTGGTGGCTTCGTCGCGGCGGGCGAGACACCATCGATCCCTCGGAAGAGTGCACGACCCGTGCCGACGCGGTCGTTGCCCTGGTGACCTTCGTGGCGGCATATGCCGTGGCCATCCCGTTCATGGACACGTCGATCTTCGTGGGTGTCATCGCCCAGAAGTGGCACGGCGCCGACGTTGCGTACTTCGCCAACTTCCTCGTCGCGTTGGCGCTCTACGGCAGTTACCGCGCGGTGCGGTCGCGGCGCTGATGTCGGTCATATGGCACGCTAACGTGGCGGCTCCCAAGTAGTTTGAGCGGAAACGGCCCATGGGTAGCTTCCCGTATCCGAAAGGAGTTCGCATGCGCGTACTCACCCTCGTCAAGACGGCGGGCGTCACCGCGGCCACCGCCGCGATCGGCGGTCTCGCCAGTGGCCCGGCGGTGCAGTCGGATTGGTACGAGAAACTGCGCAAGCCCAGCTTCCAGCCGCCGAAGCAGGCCTTCCCGATCGTGTGGCCGCTGCTCTACGCCGACATCGCCGCGGTGTCGGCCGCCACCATCGACGAACTGGACGAACGAGGTGAGGGGCGTGAGGCACGGACGTTCTCGGGGCTGCTCGCGCTGAACCTGATTCTCAACGGCAGCTGGTCGTGGCTCTTCTTCAATCGTCGTCGACTCGGTGCGTCGGCGGTGCTGGCTGGCGCGCTCGCCGTCAGCAGCGCCGACCTGACCCGACGGGCGGTCCGCGTGAAGGGCGCTTCGGCGAAGGCGCTCTGGCCATATCCTCTCTGGTGCGCGTTCGCCACGGCGTTGTCGAGCCGCATCTGGTGGCTGAACCGCTGAGCCGGCGATGCCGAAGAGCGAAGACGTCGACGAAGACGTCGAGGAACGGGAAGAGGATAGGCAACGCCTCGCCGACCGGGTGCTGAGTGGTGTCGAGGATGCCGTCTACTGGGGTATCGCCGTCGTACTGGCGCTGGGGTCGGTGGCCCTGCTCGTCGCACAGTTCAACACCCTTCTCAGGCTGCGGGCCACGTCGACTTCGACGCTGATGCTCGAAATCCTCGACGGTCTCCTGCTGTTGTTCATCTTCGTCGAGCTTCTCTACGCGGTGCGCGCCTGCCTTCGATCGCACGAGATCGTCGCAGAGCCGTTCCTCATCGTCGGCATCCTCGCGGGCATCAAGGAGATCGTGGTGTTGTCGGTCGAGGCGGCCACGCTGCTGGAGAAGGGCCCCGAATTCTCCCGCGCCGTCCTCGAGATCGGCGTCCTCGGCGGTGTGGTACTCGTTCTGGCGTTGTCGGCGTTCATCTTACGAGTCCGCCGCCGCGACGGTGACGCCGCGCGGGCCTGAGGGACGCCGGTAGGCCGGTGGCCGCGCCAGAGCGGTGGAGCCGGGCCGTTCATCCGTTCATCTACGAGATCAACACCTGGCCCTGGCTGACCGAGCTGAGCGGATCCTCCGGAAAGCCGGTGGATCTGTCGACGGTGCCCGAGCAGCACTGGGATGTGATCGCCGATGCGGGATTCGACGCGGTGTGGCTGATGGGAGTCTGGGAGCGCAGTCCCGCAGGAGTCGAGGTGGCGCTGGCGAACCGCGATCTCGTCGAGTCGTTCCGGTCGGCACTACCCGATTGGATGCCAGACGACGTCGTTGGATCTCCCTACTGCATCAGGGAATACAAGGTCGACCGCAGGCTCGGCGGTCGCGCGGGCCTGACGGCGGCAAGGTCGGCGCTCGCCGACCGAGGCGTCGCCTTGATTCTGGACTTCGTGCCCAACCACGTCGCTCCCGATCACCCGTGGACGTCGTCGCATCCGGAGTACTTCGTGCACGGCACCGCGGCCGAGCTGCGCGCCGACCCAGAATCGTTCATCGCGGTTGGCGGGGAGGTGCTGGCGAAGGGCCGGGATCCGTACTTTCCCGCGTGGCCAGATGTGGTGCAGCTCAACGCTTTTTCGCCCTTCTCGCGCGCCGCGGCCGTGGCCGCCCTGCGCGACGTCGCCGACCAGTGCGACGGTGTCCGGTGCGACATGGCCATGCTCGTGGTCAACGACGTCTTCGCCAGGACCTGGGGCGATCGTGTCGGCGATCCGCCGCCCGAGGACTACTGGCCCACCGCGATAAGCGCCATCCACCGGACACATCCGGAGTTCACGTTCATCGCCGAGGCCTACTGGGACATGGAAGGGCTCTTGCAGCAGCAGGGATTCGACTTCTGTTATGACAAGCGGCTCTACGATCGCCTCGTCGACGGCGACGCGGGGGCGGTCAGGGCGCACCTCTCGGCCGATCCGAGCTTCCAGAACCGGCTGCTGCGGTTCGTCGAGAATCACGACGAGCCACGGGCGGCCGCGATCTTCGCCGGCGCCAGGGACGAAGCCGTAACGGTGGCCACGCTGACTCAGACCGGTGCGCGGCTGGTGCATCACGGGCAACTCGAGGGCCGCGAGGTCCGCCTGCCGGTGTTCCTCGGTCGGTCACCGCGCGAAGACGTCGACACCGCGCTGGCCTCGTTTCATCACGCCCTGCTCGAGGTGTTGCGCGACAGCACGTTTCGGACCGGGGATTGGGCTCTGTGCGACACGTCGGGGTGGCCGGGCAACGAGTCCTACGCGTATCTGCTCAGTTGGTGTTGGGACGGTGACCGGCGCTGGCTCATCGTCGTCAACCTCAGCGCCGCAACCGCTTCGGGCCACCTCCGCGTGCCGTGGGGCGACACGTCGGGGCGGATCTATCGCCTCGCCGACCCCACCACCGAAACCAGCTTCATCTGCTTGGGCGGCGACCTGCGCAACGGTCTGTACGTCGAACTCGGCCCATGGCGGTGGCACGTGTTCGACGTCGAGCAGGTACCGCAGCGTGATTGAGGCTAGGCGACGCCTTCGGAACGGTCTGCGCCCACGGGCCGCGCGACCCGCGACCGGTGCGCCCGGACAGCCACCACCGAGCCCGAACGAACGACGCCGAGCGGTCCTGACCCCGAGAAGCGGGCGATGCCCGAGGCGTGCAGGGTCTGACCGGCCTTGGCCTGTCGATAGCCAATGCGCACTGCCGCCAGGGTAGGGATGACGATTCCGGCGAGGCCGGGCAGCGCGGCAGCCGCCATTGCGGACAGCGACGCGGCGATGATCAGTTGTCCGTAGGAGCGCAGGAATACCCGAAGGCCCTCGGGTAGCTCAGCATTGGGCGCGACCCGCGCCGCCATCGACGTCGAGGCCGCCTCGGCCAGAGCGGCCGTCGTGCCGGACGCCATGATCGCGGACGGCGCCGTGATGGCGGTCTGCGCCTCCGACGGGTCCGCGGTGACACTGCCTGCCCAGCCCCGGCCGGAGGTACCGGACAGGAATCGCAGGTTGTGCAGTGGCGATAGCGCCACGGTCCTCAGGGAGGGGGACCGCCTCTTGGCGTTGACGACGTCGGTTATCGGCTGAGCCTCTGTGACAGCGGTGCCCAACGAGGGCGCCGTGTCGGCCGCGAGTTGCGTCACCGTCTCGACCTCAGTGGAGGTGACGGTGTCCTCGCTCGGCGTAACGACCGCGGGGACCGCAACGGTCTCGGTGGGGCTCGGAGCGTCCTGGTTCGTCACCTGCTCGACCTGGCCGGATGGATCGGCCACGGCAGTCGGGGCGGGTGGCTCGGGGTCGGCCGCGGTGGTGACCGGCACCGCCGGGTCATGCGAAGGTGCGGCGGGAGCGACGGCCTCGACCGTCGTCGGCGGCGTCGGCGGCGTCGTCGGTGGCGTCGGCGGCGGGTCGCTCGCGGCCGCGGGAGCACTGGTCGGCGGGGCGTCACTCGGCGGCACCGGGGCATTGGTCTGACCGGCTTCGGACTGCGGCGCCGGGTCTGCGGTCGGTGCGGGATCGGCGTTCGGCGCAGGCTCGCCG
>JAOPWT010000027.1 GCA_025965555.1 Mycobacterium sp. | reverse complement strand
GAGTGCACCGGCTTCAAAGCGGATGCCACCTGTTCGACGATCTTCACAGCACGCTCCGGGGTGGGTGGTCCCCCTGACTCGGTCAGTGCTGAGCCAAGGTCCTGACCGTCGATAAGCCGCATGTCGAGATACGCCCGGCGCCAGTACGGCTAGGTGCCGTTGCAGCCCACAGAACGCGGCGAACGTTTCCGGCCGGCCGACGACCCGTCTTGATACCGCCGATACCCAATGGTCCGACCTCCAGGCGACACGCGGCCGAAACAAGCCACAGCTACGTTTGATAGGAACTTGTCGAGAGGAGTCAGCTATGAGCACGCAAACACGTGCCACCTACCGCACAATGGACGAGGGCACCGCGGAAGACTATGCCCTCATCATTCGCGCGGAGGAGGCAAATAACGCTGGACTAGTGACCCGCGTCCTCAAACTGGTGGAAGCTCTCGCCGATGGGCAGCAGGCATATCCGGTCAGCCGGCTGGAGCACTCACTGCAATCGGCAACCCGAGCCTTCGACGACCGACGATCGGTTGAGTACATCGTCGCGGCGCTTCTGCATGACATCGGTGACACGTACGCGCCACATGCACATGGCGCGTTCGCGGCAGCAGTCATCGCGCCCTACGTGTCGGAACGAGTAGCCTGGATCGTCAAGGTCCACCCCGAATTCCAGCAGTACTACTACGCCCCGCACATGGGTGGCGTGCGGGATGCCCGTGAAAAGTATCGCGGTCACCCGTGGTTCGGCCATTGCGTGGAGTTTTGCGAGAAGTACGACCAGAACTGTTTCGACGCGCAATTCGAGCACCGTCCGCTTGAGTTCTTCCGTCCGATGGTCGAGCAGATCTTCGCCCGCGAACCGTGGAGCGTCACGCACTGACGCGAAAGTGGTTATCAGTCCTGACAGAAGGTGCTATCGGGGCGACGAGACCCATCCCTGGCTCATGATTGTCGCCTCGGCAGCCGGAGTTCTGTCGGGCCACCTGATGGGCCACTCCCCGAGTGGATTGTCCTCGCCGCCCCAAAGATCCACTGCGATAGCACGGGCGGCGATCTGCAGGATGCTCTTTCCGAAGGGGGAATACGGCAGGATCGAATACGGCGGTGTGTGATAGTCACCTGCGCAGCGCGCATTGGCGTGTTGACGTGCGTGGCAATCGACCGGACCGGGTGGGCTGTCTGGAGGCCCTCGCCCGGTTGGGCGTGGCGGATCCGCTCGGCGGACGCAGCGAGATGATGGTGACGGCTTTGGCGAGCGAGTTCGCCGATATTTCCCGCTCGGGCCAGGCCGGTTGGTGTCGCATGATTGTCTTCATGTCGATCCTGCAAACGTGCGCCGAGGCTGAGGCGGTGATCGCGCGTGCTCGGTCGCGGTTTGGTGACGCGACCACCTCCCCCGAGGAGTCCACCGACATCCATACCGCGGTTCAAACGGCCGGGGCGGCACGCGAGCGCACCATCCCACTGTCTGGCAGCGGTGTCGATGGGTACCAGTCGGTCGTCGATGGCTCAATCGGGTAATTGAGCACCGGCGCCGGCAGCGACGCGGCCCTGGCTCGGGTAACGGCGCGCATTGGTTCCCCCTCAAGGTTCACAAGGGAACTACTCGATGCCACCGGAGCGCGCGATCCGGATCATTCCCAGCGACCGTGAACCAACTTGCCACCCACGTCGCGTTCGATAGAGCTAATGCCTCGGCTAATCGAAAGGTGCACCCCTGTGTCCACGACCCTCGACAAGACCCTCGACGCCCGCGTCGCTGGCCCTGTTCTTTGCGGCGGCCGGCTCTACCTGGAGCGTCGACAACTGGCTGCGCCCGCGTCTTGGAGTATTCGCCCGGCTGGCAGCGCCCGCTGTGGAGGCCCGCGGCGCCTGGTCGATCGCCGGGTCACAGCATCTGGTCGGGCCGGGACGGTGTGGCTCACGGGCTGGTACTCGCCCGCTCCTACCCTGCCTCATATTTCCGACACCATACGGCCGGAGCGTGGGCCCGTCGTATCGAGTTCGTTGGCTTGCTTGGCAGGCAGTTGCTCTCAGCCGGGTCGAAGGGGAATTAGCAGCATGCGCGTTTGCGACATCGCCACTGATAATGGGGGTATGTCCGGTGAAGTACCGCACGTTCATCGGCGCGGTCAGCGGCCTCACCCTGACCCGTGCCGGACGGTTACGCCGCGGACGCACGGCTAGGCGGACATGGATACGATCGAGCCCCACCTGGCCGCGGTTCGCCGCTGCGCCAAGGCCATTGACGACTGGGAGCCGGTAGTCCACGCATGGGTCCGGCTCGAACTCGACGCCGCCGTCGCCGCGGCGCAGCGAGCCGACCGCGACGACGTCGTCCGACCCTTGTCAGGAAATACCTTGGGTATCAAGGACATCTATGACACCGCCGAGCAGCCGACCAGCTACGGATCGACGCTCTACAATGGCCACCAGCCCCGGGCCGACGCCGCAGCGGTTGTGCTGTTGAAGCGTGGCGGGGCGATCCCGCTAGGCAAGACGGTCACCGCCGAATTCGCCTACGCGCACCCCGGGCCGACCGGAAACCCCCGCCGCCCCACCCACACCCCCGGCGGCTCGTCGATGGGGTCAGCGGCGGCCGTCGCCTGCGGAATGGCCGATATCGCGCTGGGCACACAGACTGCGGCCTCGATCACTCGGCCGGCCAGCTTCTGCGGTGTGTACGGGTTTAAACCCACCTACGGCGCCGTCTCCGTCGCTGGGCTCAAACTCGTTGCGCCGTCCCTGGATACAGTGGGATGGTTTGCCCGCGATCCACGCGTCCTCGACGCCGCGCGCGTGAGCCTCACCGCTGACCTCCCCGCCGGGGCTCTGACGGGCCCGCCCCGGCTCGCGCTGGCCCGGACACCGGATTGGGCTGCGGCGATGCCCGATTCGCAGGCGGCGGTACTCGAAGCGATCACCGCCGCGCGTGAGCTGGGTGCCTTGATAATGCCGGAATCCGGCGACGACGTGCTCGATGGTCTCGGGCAGGCACACCTCACGGTGCTGGCATTCGAGGCAGCCCGCGCACTGGCCTGGGAACATCAGCATCGGCACGCGCTGTCCCGGCAGTTGCTGGACCTGCTCGACACCGGCCTGCACACCCCGGTAGACGACTACGACGGGGCACGGCGACTGCGTGACCACGCTCAGGGGCGCGTACCGACACTCTTCGGCGACGCCGATATCCTGCTGACCCCGGCCGCCGTGGGGGAAGCCCCCGCCGGGCTGTCTGGCACCGGTGACCCGCTGTTCGGCCGGGCGTGGTCGCTGCTCGGCCTGCCCACCCTGGCGATTCC
>JAOPWT010000021.1 GCA_025965555.1 Mycobacterium sp. | reverse complement strand
CCGAGGCTGCGCCGTTCGTCCAGCAGTTGAAGGACGGCGGAGTCTCGGCGACCTTCGTCAGCGCCGACGGCACCAAGGACCCCGAGTTCGTCAAGCAGGCGGGCGAGTCGTCCAAGGGCGCCATCCTGTCCTGCCCCTGCGGGCCGGCTACCGGAACCTTCGCCGACGAATACACCAAGAAGTTCGGCCAGGACCCGGGCACCTACAGCACTGAGGGTTACGACCTCGGGACCATCATGCTCAAGGGCATCGACTCAGGTGCCATTACCCGCCCGGCGCTGCTGGACTACGTCAAGAACTACAACGGTCAAGGTGTGGCGCGTAACTACCAGTGGTCGCCCACCGGTGAGCTGACCACCAACCTGATCTGGATCTTCAAGGTTCAGTAGCCGTTGATACGAGGCGCGTCCGAGCCATAGGGTTCGGGCGCGCCTCGTATCCGTTATCCACCAAGGAGCCGCCGCCGGATGATGCACGATTGCATCGACCAATTCGCCTGCCAGGCAGCCAACATCCACTTCAACGTCGATGGCCTACTGAACGGCTTCTGGCAGTTGACGATCGACGGTCTGTCGTGGGGCGCCATCTATGCACTGGTGGCCGTCGGCTACACGCTGGTGTTCGGCGTCCTGCGACTGATCAACTTCGCCCACTCCGAGATCTTCATGCTCGGCATGTTCGGCACCTACTTCTGCCTCGACCTCATCCTCGGGTTCGCGCCGAGCGGCAACGCCTACAACAAGGGCGTCCTGCTGACCATTCTGTATCTGGCGATCGCGATGATATTCGCCATGGTGGTATCGGGTTCGGCCGCAGTCGGTTTGGAGTTCATCGCCTACCGGCCGCTCCGTCGTCGAAACGCGCGGCCGCTGACGTTCCTGATCACTGCCATCGGCATGTCATTCGTGCTGCAGGAGTTCGTGCACTTCATCCTGCCGCACATCATCAAGGGTTACGGCGGGTCCAACGCTCAGCAGCCGATCATCCTGGTTCAGCCCAAGACTCAGTTCACCATCTTTGGCGCGACGGTCACCAACGTGACGTTGGTGATCATCGCCGCCGCGCTGGTGCTCGCGCTGCTGACTGACATCGCGATCAACCGCACCAAGTTCGGCCGCGGCATCCGCGCGGTCGCGCAGGACTCGACCACCGCGACGCTGATGGGCGTCTCCCGCGAGCGAATCATCATGACCACCTTCCTGATCGGTGGCCTGCTGGCCGGCGCGGCCGCGCTGCTCTACACGCTCAAGGTGCCCCAGGGCATCATCTACTCCGGCGGATTCCTACTCGGTATCAAGGCGTTCTCTGCGGCAGTCCTCGGCGGCATCGGAAACCTTCGCGGCGCGCTCCTCGGTGGTCTGATCCTCGGCGTCATGGAGAACTACGGTCAGGCGGTCTTCGGCACTCAGTGGCGTGACGTGGTGGCCTTCGTGCTGTTGGTCCTCGTCCTGCTGATCCGTCCTACGGGCATACTCGGTGAGAGCCTTGGGAAGGCGCGCGCATGAGTCACCAAGCGGTACAAGAGACCAAGAAGGGCATGACACCCGGGCAGCGCCTACTGGCCCCGGGCGACGGACTGAGGCAATGGTGGGAACGCCTCAGCCGGCCGCAGAAGTGGATCTTCGGCGTCATCGGCTTCGGCCTTCTGGGGCTGTTGCCGCTGTACACGCCGGGGTTCATCGACACCCCAGGGATCAGCTTCGGCGGCACCATGGCGGCCTTCGTGATGATCGCGATCATCGCGATCGGCCTCAACGTCGTGGTCGGCCAGGCCGGTCTACTCGACCTCGGTTACGTCGGCTTCTACGCCGTCGGTGCCTACACGGTCGCCCTGCTCACCAGCCCCGACAGTCCGTGGAACAAGTTGGGAGCAACCGGTTTCTTCAGCAAGGACTGGGCATGGTTGTCGTGTGTGCCCATCGCCATGGCCGTCACGGCCCTCGCGGGGTTGATTCTCGGCACGCCGACCCTGCGTCTGCGCGGTGACTACCTCGCCATCGTGACGCTCGGATTCGGCGAGATCATTCGTCTGCTCGCCGACAATCTCTCGGACATCACCAACGGGTCGCGCGGACTCAATCAGATCGCCTACCCGCGGGTGGGGGAGAGCGAGCGGTTGCCCAACGGTGTCTTCTCGAGCGGCAATTCGGCCGGTCACGCCAACTACGGCACGTGGTGGTTCTGGCTCGGACTGGCGCTGATGATCGGCATCCTGCTGCTCGTCGGCAATCTGGAGCGAAGCCGCGTCGGTCGCGCTTGGGTGGCCATCAGGGAGGACGAGGACGCCGCCGAGGTGATGGGCGTCAACACGTTCCGCTTCAAGCTCTGGGCCTTCGTGATCGGCGCAGCGATCGGTGGCCTCTCCGGTGCGCTGTACGCCGGTCAGGTGCAGTACGTCGCCCCGACGAACTTCAACATCATCAACTCGATGCTCTTCCTGGTCGCGGTCGTGCTCGGCGGCCAGGGCAACAAGCTGGGCGTGATCTTCGGCGCGTTCATCATCGTGTACCTCCCCAACCGGCTCCTCGGCGTGGAATTGCTGGGCGTCAACCTCGGCGACCTGAAGTACCTGTTCTTCGGGCTCGCGCTGGTGGTGCTGATGATCTTCCGCCCGCAGGGCCTGTTCCCGGTGCGACAACAGTTGCTCGCCTACGCCACGTCGGCACGCAAGCTGTTGAGCAAGGCCGACGATTCGAAGGCGGCGGCATGACGGCGGAGCGAGAAGCGAAGCGTGATGGCGCATCGTCGGGGCAAGCGATCGACGAGGAGATGGCGGCACTCCACCGCGAGGTGAGGGTGGCCGAAGGCGAAACGCTGCTGCAGACCACGGATCTGACGGTGAAGTTCGGCGGCCTGACGGCACTCGATTCGGTGACGTTCGACATCAAGCGTGGCGAGATCCTCGGCTTGATCGGACCCAACGGCGCGGGCAAGACCACGTGCTTCAACGCGATCACCGGCGTCTACCGGCCGACCTCGGGTTCGGTGGTCTTCGACGGTGCCCCGCTTGGCAAGATCAAGCGGCATCAGATCACTCGGCGTGGCATCGCAAGGACGTTCCAGAACATCAGGCTCTGGGGTGAGATGACGGCGCTGGAGAACGTCGTCGTTGGCACGGACGCTCGGCACAAGACATCGGTCCCTGGCGCGCTGGTCCGGACACCGCGGCACCGGCGCGAGGAGAAGTCGGCCATCGAGAAGGCTGCTGCCCTCTTGCAGTTCGTCGGCATCTCACAACGCGCCGACGAAAAGGCCAAGAACCTGCCGTACGGAGATCAGCGCAGGCTCGAGATCGCCCGTGCGCTGGCGACCGAACCGAAGCTCCTGTGCCTCGACGAGCCTGCCGCCGGGTTCAACCCGAGTGAGAAGTCGGCACTGATCGAACTGATCCAGGCGATCCGGGACGACGGCTACACCGTGCTGCTCATCGAGCACGACATGCGACTGGTCATGGGAGTCACCGACCGGATCGTCGTGCTCGAGTTCGGGCGCAAGATCGCCGACGGCCTGCCTGCCGAGATCCGTGATGATCCGAAGGTCATCGCCGCTTACCTGGGGGTGCCCGATGACGAGCTCGACTGAGGCAACCGAGATTACCGACACCGATCCGCGGCCCGTCCTGCTCGAGGTCCGCGACGTCGTCGTGCACTACGGCAGAATTGAAGCGCTGCACGGAGTTTCGCTGAAGGTGCACGAGGGCGAACTGGTCACCCTGCTGGGTTCCAACGGCGCGGGCAAGACCACGATGATGCGGGCCATCTCGGGCCTGCGGCCGCTGACGTCTGGTTCGGTCTGGTTCGACGGCGTGGACATCTCGAAGGTCAAGGCTCATCGCAGGGTGACCGACGGGCTGATTCAGGCGCCGGAGGGACGCGGGGTCTTCCCGGGCATGACCGTGACCGAGAACCTCGAAATGGGTTGCTACGGACGCAAATTCCCGAACAAGGCCGAGCATGGTGAGCGATTCGACTGGATATTGGAGACGTTTCCCCGGCTCGCCGAGCGTCGCAGTCAGGTCGGCGGCACCCTGTCGGGCGGAGAGCAACAGATGCTCGCCATCGGCCGTGCGCTGATGGCACGCCCGAAGGTGCTTCTGCTCGACGAACCGTCGATGGGTCTGGCACCGATGGTGATCTCGCAGATCTTCAAGATCATCTCCGAGATAAACAAGAAGGGCACCACGGTGCTGTTGGTCGAGCAGAACGCGCAGCAGGCGCTGAGCCGTTCTGACCGCGCCTACATCCTGGAGACGGGCTCGGTGACGCGGTCGGGCAACGCTCGGGACCTGTTGGCCGACGACAGCATTCGCGCGGCCTATCTCGGCGTCGCCTAACCGGCGCGTCTTCACAGCGCAGGTTCGCTGAAGGTCAGCGCGCGACGATGACCGACGAGCCGTGGCCGAAGAGCCCCTGGTTGGCGGTGACGCCGACGGTGGCGCCCTCCACCTGACGGCCGGTGGCCTGACCCTTGAGCTGCCAGGTGAGTTCGCAGACCTGGGCGATGGCCTGAGCGGGGATGGCCTCGCCGAAGCAGGCCAGGCCGCCCGACGGATTCACCGGGATGCGGCCGCCGATGGTGGTGGCACCGCTGCGCAGCAGGTCTTCCGCCTCGCCCTTGGCGCACAGCCCGAGGTGCTCGTACCAATCCAGCTCGAGTGCGGTGGAGAGGTCGTAGACCTCGGCAAGGGACAGGTCCTCGGGTCCGATGCCTGCTTCGGCGTAGGCGGCATCGAGGATCTGGTCCTTGAACACCCGGTCGGGCGCCTGCACCACGGCGGTGGAGTCGGTGGAGATGTCCGGCAGCTCGGGGAGGTGCTGCGGGTAGCGCGGCGTCACGGCGGACACCGCCCGCACCGACGGCACACCCTCGAGTGTGCCGAGGTGCTTCTCGGCAAAGGACTTGGATGCCACGATCAGCGCGGCGGCGCCGTCGGAGGTGGCGCAGATGTCGAGTTGTCGCAACGGGTCCGACACGATCGGGCTGGCAAGGACGTCCTCGATCGCAGATTCCTTGCGGTAGCGGGCATTCGGGTTCTGCAGGCCGTGGCGGGAGTTCTTGACCTTGACCTTGGCGAAGTCCTCGGACGTCGCGCCGTAGAGATCCATCCGGCGCCGGGCCAGCAGCGCAAAGTACACCGGGTTCATCGCGCCGATCAGGTGGAACCGCTGCCAATCGGGATCGTTCTTGCGTTCCCCACCAACGGGTGCGAAGGCTCCCTTCGGGGTGGTGTCGGCCCCGATGACCAGCGCGACGTCGCAGAACCCGGCGAGAATCTGGGCGCGGGCCGACTGCAGGGCCTGCGAGCCCGACGCGCAGGCCGCGTAGCTGGAGCTGACGGGGACGCCGTTCCAGCCGAGCTTCTGGGCGAACGTCGACCCAGCGATGAAGCCGGGGTAGCCGTTGCGGATGGTGTCCGCGCCGGCGACCAGTTGGATCTGACGCCAGTCCAGGCCTGCCTCGGCCAGGGCGGAGCGCGCGGCGACGACGCCGTACTCGGTGAAATCACGGCCCCACTTGCCCCAGGGGTGCATGCCTGCGCCGAGGATGTAGAGGGGTTCCGGCGTCGTCACGAGGCGATCCTCCAGGCATGGACGGTCCGCACGAAGCCGTCCTCGTCGGTGTAGAGCGGCATGGTGGTCAGTTCCATCTCCACGCCCACTTCGAGGTCGGCGGCCAAGGTGCCCTCCACGACCTTGCCCAGGATGATCAGTCCTTCGTCGGCGAGTTCGACCGCTGCAATGGCGAACGGCTCGAACGGTTCCGCCGCCGGATAGGGAGCAGGCGGCGGATACCGGTTCTCGGTATAGCTCCAAATCCGTCCGCGCCGAGACAGCGGCACCTGGTCCAGCTGGTCGCCGTCGCAGGCCGGGTTGGGGCAGTTGTTCTCCCGGGGCGGGAACACGAATGTGCCGCACTGCGTGCACTTACCGGCGATCAGATGGGCAACCCCGGCGTCATCGGTGGCGAACCACCCGTCGATGGCCGGTAGTTGCGCTTGGGCGTCCGTAGATCCTGGCACGCGGCCAGCGTAATCGATCAACAGCCGGAAACTGAAACGTGTTCCAGTTCTCGCCCAGTCGCGACGATCGACGTACCCGAACCGGCCGAGCGTGGTCTCGTTGTCGGCGGGGGTGAATAGAGTGAGGGCGTGAGCCCTGCCAAGACCGACACCAAGCCCACATTGATGCTTCTGGACGGCAACTCGCTGGCGTTTCGCGCCTTCTATGCGCTGCCCGCGGAGAACTTCAAGACGCAGGGCGGTTTGACCACCAACGCGGTGTACGGCTTCACGGCCATGCTGATCAATCTGCTTCGCGACGAGCAGCCCACGCACATCGCGGCGGCCTTCGACGTCTCCCGCCAGACGTTCCGGTCCGAGAAGTATCCCGAGTACAAGGCGGGCCGATCGGCCACGCCCGACGAGTTCCGCGGCCAGATCGACATCACCAAGGAAGTGCTTGTCGCACTGGGCATCACCGCGCTGGCCGAGCCGGGCTTCGAGGCCGACGACATCATCGCGACGTTGGCCACCCAGGCCGAGTCGGAGGGTTACCGGGTGCTGATCGTCACGGGTGACCGGGATGCGCTGCAACTGGTCAGCCAGGACGTCACGGTTCTCTACCCCCGCAAGGGGGTGTCCGAGCTGACGCGCTTCACTCCGGACGCCGTCGTCGAGAAGTACGGACTGACGCCTGCGCAGTACCCGGACTTCGCGGCGCTGCGCGGTGACCCGAGCGACAACCTCCCCGGCATCCCGGGCGTGGGGGAGAAGACGGCCTCCAAGTGGATCGTCGAATACGGATCACTGCAGGCGCTCGTCGATCAGGTCGACACCGTCAAGGGCAAGGTCGGAGAGTCGTTGCGCGCCAACCTGTCCCACGTCATCCTCAACCGCGACCTGACCGAGTTGGTCAAGGACGTGCCGTTGGCTCAGACACCCGACACCCTGCGGATGATGCCGTGGGATCGCGATCAGATCCACCGTCTGTTCGACGACCTCGAGTTCCGTGTCCTTCGGGACCGGTTGTTCGAGACGCTCGCATCGGCCGATCCCGAAGTGGAGCAAGGCTTCGACGTGCGTGGCGGTGCGCTGGAACCCGGCCAACTGGCGGCCTGGCTGGCCGAGCACGGCACGGGTCAGCGATTCGGTCTCGCCGTCGTGGGCACCCACCTGGCCTTCGACTCCGATGCCACGGCGCTGGCCATCGTCTCGGCCGACGGTGAGGGCTGCTACCTCGACACCTCGACCATGGACGCCGAGGACGAGGCAGCCCTGGCATCCTGGCTCGCCGATCCTGGAATGCCGAAGTCGCTGCACGAGGCCAAGCTCGCGATGCACGACCTCGAGGGTCGGGGCTGGAATCTGTCGGGTGTCACCTCCGACACCGCGTTGGCCGCCTACCTGGTCCGGCCGGGGCAGCGCAGCTTCGCCCTCGATGACCTCGCGGTGCGGTACCTCAAGCGTGAACTACGAGCGGAAAACCCCGAACAGCAACAGCTTTCGCTTCTCGATGACGAGGACGGCGTCGACGATCAGGCGGTGCAGACGCTGCTTCTGCGGGCGTCCGCGGTCGCCGATCTCGCCGATGCGCTCGACGAGGAGTTGGCCAGGATCGACTCCTCGGCCCTGCTGGGTCAGATGGAGCTCCCGGTGCAACGGGTGCTCGCACAGCTGGAGACGACGGGTATTGCCGTCGACCTCGACCTGCTCAGCCAGTTGCAGAGCCAGTTCGCGGACTCGATCCGCGACGCGGCCGAGGCGGCATACGCCGTGATCGGCAAGCAGATCAACCTTGGCTCGCCGAAACAGCTGCAGGTGGTGCTGTTCGACGAACTGGAGATGCCGAAGACCAAGCGCACCAAGACCGGGTACACCACTGACGCCGACGCGCTGCAGGGTCTGTTCGACAAGACCGGGCACCCCTTCCTGCAGCATCTGCTGGCACACCGCGACGCCACCCGGCTCAAGGTCACCGTCGACGGGCTGCTGAACGCGGTCGGCTCGGACGGGCGCATCCACACCACGTTCAACCAGACCATCGCCGCGACGGGACGGTTGTCGTCCACCGAACCGAACCTGCAGAACATCCCCATCCGCACTGAAGCGGGGCGGGAGATCCGCAACGGCTTCGTGGTCGGTGATGGCTACACCGAGCTGATGACCGCGGACTACAGCCAGATCGAGATGCGGATCATGGCCCATCTGTCCAAGGACGAGGGGCTGATCGAGGCCTTCAACACCGGCGAGGATCTGCATTCGTTCGTCGCGTCGAGGGCGTTCGGCGTGCCGATCGACGAGGTGACCGCGGAGCTGCGCCGTCGGGTCAAGGCCATGTCCTACGGGTTGGCCTACGGCTTGAGCGCCTACGGCCTGGCCGCGCAGCTGAAGATCTCAACCGAAGAGGCCAAGGTGCAGATGGACGCCTACTTCTCGCGCTTCGGCGGAGTGCGGGACTATCTGCAGTCGGTCGTCGACCAGGCGCGCAAGGACGGCTACACCTCGACGGTGTTGGGCAGGCGCCGCTATCTGCCGGAGCTGGACAGCAGCAACCGTAACGTCAGGGAGGCCGCCGAACGGGCGGCGCTGAACGCGCCGATTCAGGGCAGTGCCGCCGACATCATCAAGGTGGCGATGATCAACACCGACACCGCTATCCGCGAGGCAGGCCTGAAGTCCCGGATGCTCCTGCAGGTTCACGACGAGTTGCTGTTCGAGGTGGCCGAGGGCGAGCGCGAGACGCTCGACGAGTTGGTTCGCGACAAGATGGGCGGCGCCTACCCGCTCGACGTGCCGCTGGAGGTTTCGGTCGGGTACGGGCGCAGCTGGGACGCCGCGGCGCACTGACATGATCGAGCCACCTGCGGAGTCCGTCGAGGTCACCGAGCGTGGCCGGACCATCGCGTTCACCTTCGATGACATGCTTCGGTACCACGGACCTGGTTCGCCCGCCGGGGTGGCCTGCGCGTTCAAGGCCCTCCAACGCGCCTTCGCCCTGTTGTCACCGGTGTCGCCGCCCGAGCGGCGTTCCGTCGCGGTGCGCACTCCCTTTCGGGGGCCGGGCGCACGCGACGGGTTCGAAGCCGTGACGCGTGCCGTCACCGACGGCCGCTACGTCGTGGACCGCGCGTTGGTGCGTCCCGACCGGGGAATTCTGTTGGAGGATTTCGTGTTCGACGTCTCGATCGGTGAGCGCGATGACAACTCGGTCACGTTGCTGCTTCTCGACGGCTTCGTCACCGAGGAGTTCATCGGCCTGGCTCGCACCGAGGCCCGCACGGACCAGCAGGAGCAGCGCCTCGACGATCTCAAGGCCGTGATGGCTGGCAGGCTCGTGTCGACGCCCGCGGACCAGGTCTTCGAAGTCGGCTAGCTCCCCGGTGCGCGGTACGCGGCGATCGACTGCAGCACCGGCGCCGCCGCGCGCGCCGCGTACACGCCGTACGCCTCGTCGTTGAGCAGCGCGAGCGCCCGCTGGTCGCCGAAGCCCCTGTCGATGCGGTCCCGGACGAACGCCAACTCGATCACCTGAGCGGCGAAGTTCTTGACGCCCTTGCCCGCCGGCTTGCCCGCGAGCCTGGTCGCCTCACCGATCGCCAGCTTTCTGGTACGAATCGAGCCCAGCCAGGTGGCCTCGTTGGGCGTCACCACACCGGCGGTCACCATGCCGGGCAGCTTGGCGGCGACCGTTCGCTGTTCCCTGCGGCGGCTGCCGACGGCGAGCACGATCGCCAGACCGAATACCGGGACCATCCACAGGAAGTAGACGAGGAAGTACGCCTCGATGCCGAAGAACGACGAACCATTCCACAACGCGTGCATGATCACGGCACCCACGTAGCCGAGAAGGATGCAGGTCACCTTGGCGAGCAGACCGCGCCGCTGCATGGCGAAGTACACGCCGATCGCCGTCATCGTCGTGAACAGGGGATGGGCGAACGGACCCATGACCAGCCTCAGTCCCGCGGTGGCCAGCGAGCCGCCGAGCGATTCCCCGCCGCCGATGTACCCGATGTTCTCCAGCCACGCGAAGCCCGCCGCGGTGATGCCGGCGTAGACGAGGCAGTCCGTCAGCGAGTTGAGCTCGTTGCGGCGGCGGCCGGTCATCATGATCAGCAGAAAGGCGCCCTTGGCGGCCTCCTCGACGATGGGCGCCACGATCGCGAGGGTGACGAACTGGTCGGTGGCCGCCTCACCCGAGGCCAGCAGCGATCCGAAGACGAGCTCCAGGAACACCGACACGACGACCGCGACCGACGCACCCCAGGTGAAGGCGAGAACGAGCAGGCGCGGTGGCTCCGGCTCCCAGCGATCCAGCCACAGGTAGGCCAGTAGCACGATGAGCACCGCGACGGTGGCGAGGACGAAGCCGATGGAGGTGCCGACCGGGTTGACCGCCGTCAATAGAATGACCGACAGTCCGGCCACGATGCCCATCGCGATGATGGCGCCGAGAGGCGCGCCAACCTTGCGGATCTTCCGCGGCAACGGCGGGCCGACCGGACGCCGCGACGGCGGCACGGAGGGGTTTGACACGAGGGCAGCGTAGCGGTTGGCATCCATTTGTCCGCGACCCAGGTTTGTCCAGCTTGTACCCAGTCGAGTAGGCTCTTCGGGTACCCGTGTGCGCGCTTCAACGCGTGTAACACCAGTACACACCAATAACATCTGTCCCTACGATAAAACCTGTCCGGAGCCACCCACCACATGCCAAGTCCGTCCATCACCTCGCCGCAAGTAGCCATCAACGACATTGGCTCGGCCGAGGACTTTCTCGCCGCGATCGACAAGACCATCAAGTACTTCAACGATGGCGACATCGTCGAAGGCACCATCGTCAAGGTCGACCGTGACGAAGTCTTGCTCGACATCGGGTACAAGACCGAAGGGGTCATCCCTTCCCGCGAACTTTCGATCAAGCACGACGTCGACCCCTCAGAGGTTGTGTCCGTCGGCGATGAGGTCGAAGCGTTGGTCCTCACCAAGGAGGACAAAGAAGGCCGCTTGATCCTGTCCAAGAAGCGCGCCCAGTACGAGCGCGCCTGGGGCACCATCGAGGAGCTCAAGGAGAAGGACGAGGCCGTCAAGGGCACCGTCATCGAGGTCGTCAAGGGTGGCCTGATCCTCGACATCGGCCTGCGCGGCTTCCTGCCCGCGTCGCTGGTGGAGATGCGTCGCGTCCGCGATCTTCAGCCGTACATCGGCAAGGAGATCGAGGCCAAGATCATCGAGCTCGACAAGAACCGCAACAACGTGGTGCTGAGCCGCCGCGCCTGGCTGGAGCAGACCCAGTCCGAGGTGCGCAGCGAGTTCCTCAACCAGCTGCAGAAGGGCGCGGTCCGCAAGGGCGTCGTCAGCTCGATCGTCAACTTCGGCGCCTTCGTGGACCTGGGTGGCGTCGACGGCCTGGTGCACGTCTCCGAGCTGTCCTGGAAGCACATCGACCACCCCTCCGAGGTCGTCCAGGTGGGCGACGAGGTCACGGTCGAGGTTCTCGACGTCGACATGGACCGCGAGCGGGTTTCGTTGTCGCTCAAGGCCACTCAGGAAGATCCGTGGCGCCACTTCGCGCGTACCCACGCGATCGGCCAGATCGTGCCCGGCAAGGTCACCAAGCTGGTTCCGTTCGGAGCGTTCGTCCGCGTCGAAGAGGGCATCGAGGGTCTGGTGCACATCTCGGAGCTGTCCGAGCGCCACGTCGAGGTCCCCGACCAGGTGGTCCAGGTCGGCGACGACGCGATGGTCAAGGTCATCGACATCGATCTCGATCGTCGTCGCATCTCGCTGAGCCTCAAGCAGGCCAACGAGGACTACACCGAGGAATTCGACCCCTCGAAGTACGGCATGGCCGACAGCTACGACGAGGCGGGGAACTACATCTTCCCCGAGGGCTTCGACTCCGAGACCAACGAATGGCTCGAGGGCTTCGAGAAGCAGCGAGACGAGTGGGAGGCCCGGTACGCCGAGGCCGAGCGCCGCCACAAGATGCACACCGCCCAGATGGAGAAGTTCGCCGCAGCCGACGCGGAGGCAGCCAGCAGGCCGGCCACCGCCAATGGCTCTTCGTCCTCGTCCTCGTCGTCGAGCTCGGGTGAGCCCACCGGCGGAACGCTGGCGAGCGATGCCCAGCTGGC
>JAOPWT010000013.1 GCA_025965555.1 Mycobacterium sp. | reverse complement strand
GGGTGGTCGCGGTTGACCTCGGTGCTGACCTCGACCAGCGTCCTGTAGGCGGGAACCTCGTTGCCGCACATCCGGGACAGTGCGGCGGCGAACCGGCTCCGCAGCTCGGTCGTCATGACGTTCATCTCGTGGGTCCCCTGAGATAGTCTCCGGCCATGGCCGACGCGTCCGAGGAACTCGACGACATCGACCGGACCCTGGTCCGCGAGTTGGTGGCCGACGGCCGCGCCACGCTGGCCCACCTGGCCGCCAGCGCCGGGCTGTCGGTGTCGGCGGTGCAGTCGCGCGTACGGCGGCTGGAGACCCGCGGTGTCGTGATGGGGTACCAGGCGAGGATCGATCCCGAAGCCATCGGGAACATGCTTTCGGCATTCGTCTCCATCACCCCCATCGACCCCTCTCAACCCGATGATGCGCCCGCTCGGCTGGAACACATAGAGGCCATCGAGTCGTGTCACTCGGTAGCCGGGGACGAGAGTTACGTCCTCCTGGTGCGTGTCCGGTCGGCGCGGGCGCTCGAAGACCTGCTGCAACAGATACGGACGGCGGCGAATGTCCGCACCCGAAGCACGATCATCTTACAGACTTTTTACGAAGGTCGCGACTTCATACCGTAGATAATCCTGTTTTATGGCATGCGGAGCGTAAAAAATCCGTTAAGATGGCGATATGACCGCTGTCTTGCCTTCGCGTGACCTGAAGCCCGGCTGCCATGTGGCCCCCGACGACGTGCACGAGGTGCTGAGTCGCAGCATCCTGGCCGACGGGCTCGATTTCGTCCTCGACGTCGACCGATCGGCCGGCTCCTATCTCGTCGACGCCCGTACCGGTGATCGCTACCTGGACATGTTCACGTTCTTCGCGTCGTCCGCACTGGGTATGAATCATCCGGCGCTCGCCGGCGACGAGGCGTTCAGAGCCGAGCTCGCCGCGGCCGCGGTGAACAAGCCGAGCAACTCCGACGTCTACAGCGTGCCGATGGCCCGTTTCGTCGAGACGTTCGCCCGCGTGCTCGGTGACCCTGCCCTGCCGCACCTGTTCTTCGTCGATGGTGGCGCACTCGCCGTCGAGAACGCGCTCAAGGTCGCCTTCGACTGGAAGAGCCGCTTGAACGAGAGCAGGGGAGTCGACCCGGCGCTGGGGACCAAGGTGCTGCATCTGCGGGGCGCCTTCCACGGCCGCAGCGGCTACACCCTGTCATTGACGAACACCGACCCCAACAAGGTGGCGCGGTTCCCGAAGTTCGATTGGCCGCGCATCGACGCTCCGTACCTGCGTACCGGCGCCAACATGGACGAACTCGAGGCCGAGTCGCTGCGGCAGGCCCGCGCCGCGTTCGAGGCCAACCCGAACGACATCGCCTGCTTCATCGCCGAGCCGATCCAGGGTGAGGGCGGCGACCGCCACTTCCGGGGAGAGTTCTTCGCCGCGATGCGGAGGCTCTGCGACGAGTTCGACGCGCTGCTGATCTTCGACGAGGTGCAGACGGGTTGCGGGATGACCGGAACTCCTTGGGCCTACCAGCAGTTGGGCGTCACGCCCGACGTCGTCGCATTCGGCAAGAAGACTCAGGTGTGTGGCGTGATGGCCGGTGGCCGCGTCGACGAGGTCGCCGACAACGTGTTCGCGACGAGTTCGCGCATCAACTCCACGTGGGGCGGCAACCTGACGGACATGGTCAGGTCGCGGCGCATCCTGGAGACCATCGAGGGGGAGCACCTGTTGCCGCGGGTCGCCGACCTCGGCCACCACCTGCTCGGCCGCTTGCGGGACCTCGCCGCGGAGTTCCCCGGAATCGTCGTCGACCCGCGCGGGCGCGGCCTGATGTGCGCCTTCAGCATGCCGACGGCAGCGCAGCGCGACGACCTGATCGCCAAGCTGTGGGATCGGCGCGTGATCATGCTGGCCAGTGGCCCGGACAGCGTCCGCTTCCGGCCTGCGCTCACCGCTTCGCGCGACGATGTCGACGCTGCCATCGACTCCGTGCGATCGGTGCTCGCCGACTTCAGCTGACGGCGCGCCGCGAAATCACGCGCGGCGAGGGGTACTCAGCGCTTCGGGTTCGCGGTGGTGAGTCGGCGGATCGTCGAGCTGAGTCGGGTCAGATCCTCGCCACCGACCAGTACACAGCCGTGCTGCTCGGCGAGTCTTCGTGCGGCGGGCGTGAAGTCGTGATTGGTCACGACCATGGTGTGCGCACAGTCGTGCATCGGCGCACCGGCCACGACCTCCTGAACGGCGCCCGCGCCGACCGGTCGCGACTGCCGCTTGCATTGAATGGCAAGGCGATCCGGTCTGCGACCCACGATGAGGTCGACGCCGTAGTCGCCCGTGACCGGCGTCATGATCACCGGCGCACCACTGGCCCTGGCGATGCGCGCCACGTGGTCCTCGAACTCGACACCCGACATCGCCTGCTTGGCGACGGCGGGGTCCTCGCGTGCGCCGGGGGTGCGTGCGCCGCGCAGCACGCCGACGAGAAACGCCGGAAGCGCGGGCACCAGCACGGCGACGGCCACGCTCCACGGCACACCGAGGCCGGCCAGGTACGCACCGATTCCCGCCGCAACCGCGACGAAGACGTAAGCCTTCCACACGGTGCGAATGCTAATGCGCCGCACCGACACCGCTGAGTACGGTCGGCATCGAGGTCAGGTGTGGAGCGCGCGCCACACCCGTGCGGGCGTCATCGGCAAACCATGCAACCGCGCCCCGCACGCTCGCGCGATGGCGTTGGCAAGAGCCGGAGCCACCGGGTTGTAGGGTGACTCGCTCATCGACTTGGCGCCGAACGGCCCGAGGGTGTCGTAGGTGTCGGCGAAGTACACCTCCGTCACGGGGAGGTCGGCGAATTGCGGAATGTGATAGTTGCGCAGATCGATCGTGGTGACCGCGCCGTCGGGGCCGGTGAGCATCTCCTCGTACAGCGAGCTCCCGATGGCCTGGGCGACACCGCCTTCGACCTGGCCGCGGCACTGCTCGGGATTCATCACCACACCGGCGTCGACGGCCTGCACCGATTGCAGAATTCGCACTTCGCCCGTCTCGACGTCGACCGCGACGCGGAACCCGTGCACGTTGAAGGCCACCGATCGGGGCGTGCCGTCGTGCCGACCACGGCCGACGATCCGACGGCCGTCCGGCGCGGCGGCCATCGCGCTGCGTAGCTCTCGGCACGCCGCCAGCACCGCAAGCCCAGCCACCACCGTGCCCGCCGAGCCGAATGCGCCGGTGTCGTATTCCGTTGCATCTGTGTCGGATTGGCGGAGCCGCACGCGACTTGGCTCGATGCCGAGTTCGGACGCCACGATCTGGGTGTGCACGGTCGAGGTCCCGTTCCCGAACTCGGCCGTGCCGACCGACAGGGTGAAGTCGCCGTCGGCGTCCCGTGAGATCGACGCGTCGGCGAAGTGTCCGCGCGGCGGGATGGTGGCGATCATCGCGATGGCCATGCCGTCGCCGACCCGCCACTGCGCGCCTTCCGGTGCCGCCGTGCCCTCGCCCGAGGCCAAGGCGTTCTGGACGAGGTCGAGGCACTGGTCGAGGCCGTAGCTGCCGTACGACAGGTCGTCATCGGCCACGTGCGCGTCGGTGAACGGATCACCGGGGACGACGACGTTGCGGCGCCTGAGATCGAACGGGTCGATGCCGAGTCGCTCGGCCAACTCGTCCATCGCCGACTCGACGGCGAAGATCACCTGGCCGAGGCCGTAGCCACGGAACGCGCCCGACGGAATGTTGTTGGTGTACACCGCCTGAGCGTCGACGCGTTTGTTCGGGCAGCGGTACACCGATACCGATTCGCCGCACCCGTGAAACATGACGCCAGGGCTGTGGTTGCCGTACGCACCCGCGTCCAGCAGCACGTCGACGGCCAACGCCGTCAGCACCCCGTCGGGTCCGGCCGCGACGGTGGCATCGACGCGGAACGGATGGCGGCACGGCGCGGCGCTGAACTCGTCGGAGCGGCTGAACTCGTAGCGCACCGGATTGCCCAGCCGCAGCACCGCGAGTGCGACCAGGTCCTCGGTCAACATCTCCTGCTTTCCCCCGAAGCCGCCTCCGACCCGGCGGGTGAACACGTGGACCTCGGAGCGTGCCATGCCGAAGACGTGGCACAACTCGTCGCGGACGAGGAACGGCACCTGGGAACTGGTACGAATCACTAAGCGGCCCAACTCGTCTCGCCATCCCGTACACCCGTGCGTCTCGAGGTGGGCATGCTGGATGCGCTGGGTGTTCCAGCGCCCGCTGACGACCGCCCCGCCGGACTCCACGGCGTTGGCCACCCCGGCGTCGAAGTCGCCAACGCCACCGTGGAGTTCGGCGACCAGGTTGCGCGTCACGTCGGCGATGCGTGCCTCGGGCCCCTTGCCTGCGTGCACCAACGGGGCGCCCGTCGTCCTGGCGGCCTCTGGCTCGAACACGGCTGGCAGTTCCTGGTATTCGACGCAGATTGCCCGGCAAGCATTTTCGGCAATCGCGAGGGTGTCGGCGACGACGGCGGCGACACGTTGACCGACGAACCGCACGGTGTCATCGAGTACGAAGGAATCATCGGGGTCGTCGAGCCTGCTGTCGTGACGCGCGGTCGAGAACGCGACGGGCGGGCTGTCACGATGGGTCAGCACCAGGTGCACGCCGGGAATCTCTTCTGCGGCCGCAGTGTCGATCAAGGTGATCCTGGCGTGCGGAAGCGGACTGCGAAGCACCGCGAGGTGGAGCAGTCCGGTGACGTCGTGGTCCATCGTGTACTGCTCGGTGCCGGTGGCGACACGCATGCCGGCCGGGGCGCCGACGGAATCCCCTGCGCCGCCGGCCTTCTTCGTGTTGACGGCGCCGGCGAGCGCATCGGTGATCGCGCGGTATCCGGTGCACCGGCACAGGTTTCCCTTGAGATGTTCGGGTAGGTCAGTCAATTGTCGCGGCGTCAGCGTGGACGTGGTGATGATCATGCCCGCGGTGCAGAATCCGCACTGGAATCCCGCGGCCTCGACGAACCGCCGTTGCATGGGATGCGGTTCCTCGGGCGTGCCGAGGCCCGCGACCGTCGTGACGTCGTGCCCGGCGGCACGGAACGCAGGGAAGACGCAGGAGTGCACGGGTGCCCCGTCGACCAGCACCGAGCACGCCCCGCAGTCGCCCGCGTCGCACCCCTTCTTCACCTCGAAGTGACCGTGCTCGCGGAGATAGGTGCGCAAGCACTGCCCGGGCCACGGGTCGTCCTGCAGTGCTTTGCCATTGACTCTGATCATGTGCGATCCCGCTTCGCTTCTCGCTCGGCGATCATGCGCGATCCCGCTCGTCCGTCACGACAGCTCCGCACAGATCTGCTCGGCAAGCACCAACGACACTGCGCGGCGCCAGTCGGGGTCCCCGTGCGGGTCGTCGGTCCATGCGTCAGCAGGGATGCCCGCGTGCGCCTCGCGGACCGCGTCCACGTCGACTGAGGCGAGGGTGAAGACGTAGGGCCGCACGGTCGCCGCGGTGATCGATAGCACGAACGTCCCATCCCGATCCACGCGGCCGATGACGACGATGCCGGAGCGTCCCAGCGGCGAGGGGGCTAGTTTGCGATACGCGGTGCGGTCACGTAGCGCTGAGTCCGGCAGGTGTACCGAGCGCAGGACGTCGCCGAGTGCCATGACGTTCGTGGCCCTGCCGGTGACGAAGTCGTCGATGGGCATCCGGTAGTCGGCACCGTCGGCACGCCACACGACGACTTCGCCGCCCAAGGCGGAGGCCAGCGAGATCATCGAGCCCGCCGGAAAGGACAGGCAGACGTTGCCGCCCACCGTCGCGGTGCCCCAGATCTTGAACGACGCGAGCAGTGCCGTGCAGCACTGATGAAACAGCGGGGCCGCCAACCACTCCGGGCGCACCAACGGCAGACGCGTCGACAGGTCGGACACCTCCGCCAGCGTGCAGGTCGCGCCCAGTTCGATCCCCTCGTCCCGCAACGTGATCGAAGGCCAGCCCAACCGGGAGAGATCCACCAGTCGGCGGGTACCTGGCTGGGGCTCGGAGAACAACCACGTCCCTCCCGCCACGACGGCGTCCGACGGATCGAGCGGCCACAATTCGTCGCGTCGCCGAGGCGTTCTGATCGTCTCGACGGTGTTCAGGTCCACCTGTCGAAGGTAGTCAAACAGCGCGCCGGCCGCATGTCGGTTGGGTGAGGTGCAGGCGGCGCAGCAGAGGGCCCGGTCGGCAAACCCGACCGGGCCCTCGCCGCGCTTGGCGTTCGGCTACTGCTCAGCCTTCTGGCGAGCCTCCGCGGCCGCAGCACCGCTGCGGGCGGCCTCGGCTTCGGCTTCCTTCTTCGCGACATCGCGCTCGGCCTCCGCCTTGTCCTGCTGGGCCTTGCCCTCGCGGACGAGATCGTCGCGGTCGGTCACGGTGCCGACTACTTCCTTCGCCTTGCCCTTGACGTCTTCGACGACGCCCTTGATGCCTGCTTCGGGACCACTGTCCTTGTCAGTCATGGCTACCTTTCGGTTATTGCACGAAATAGGTGCTGGACGTCCGTTTGTTGAGCGCCCTTACCCCTGGGAGGGGTCACAATCGATGTGTACCCGTGCCGTCGAAGGCTGCCCGGCTACGTCTTCGCCTAAACGAAGTGCGGTGCGGGTCACGTCGAGGCTGCGCCAAATACGTTGTTTTCGCCCCGATTTGGGACGCCGTCGCGCCGGCGGCACACGTGACACGTGGTTTAGGCGCAGGGTTCCTGGGCACTCTTGGCTCGAACGAGTACGGCAAATCGAGCGGGAGGTGTGACGATTAGCGCGAGCAGACCTGCGGTGACGACCCCCATCCATTGCCCAGATTCACAATCAACTGGTGATCGGAGTGGTGGTGGTTAGCTGGGAGCCCGCTCGGGGTAATCTCGCGTGGAGATCATTTGGAGGACGCGTGTCAGAGGGTCAAAACGACCGCGACCGCGGGCATCGAAGCTCGCGATCAGTCGAGGTCCGGGTCGCGGCGAAGCTGGAGAACTTGGCGGTGCTGCGCACGGTGGTGGGCGCCGTCGGGACGTACGAGGACCTGGACTTCGACAGTGTGGCGGACCTCCGCCTCGCGGTCGACGAGGCGTGCACGCGTCTGATCCGGTCGGCCACTCCGGACGCGACCCTGGTACTGGTGGTGCATCCGCTCGAGGAGCAGTTGGTGGTCGACGTCTCGACCGCGTGCTCGTCGCCCGACATCGTCGTTCCCGGCAGTTTCAGCTGGCACGTCCTGAGTTCTCTCACCGATGAGGTCAGCACCTTCCACGACGGCCATGGCCCTGAGGACTCGCAGGTCTTCGGCATCTCCATGACGACGAGGCGAGCGAGCTCGCTGAGGTGACAACGTCGTCCTCTCGGGGTTCGGCGTCACGCTCGAACTCTGAATATGCGGACGTGGTCGACATGTTCCGCACACTGCAGGAGCTGCCGGACGGTTCCGCCAAGTCCACGCGTCAGCGCGACGCGATCGTGGAGCGGTGCCTGCCGCTTGCGGACCACATCGCCCGGCGGTTCGACGGACGCGGCGAGCCGCGCGACGATCTGGTGCAGGTGGCCCGGGTCGGTCTGGTGAACGCCGTGATCCGCTTCGACGTCGACGCCGGTTCGGACTTCGTGTCCTTCGCGGTGCCGACCATCATGGGTGAGGTGCGGCGCCACTTCCGCGACAACAGCTGGTCGGTGAAGGTGCCACGGCGGCTCAAGGAGCTTCATCTGCGCCTTGGTGCGGCGACGGCGGAGTTGTCGCAGAAGCTCGGCCGCGCCCCCACCCCGTCGGAGCTCGCCGCGGAGCTCGAGATGGACCGCGAGGAGATCGTCGAGGGGCTGGTGGCCGGCAGCTCGTACAACACGCTGTCGATCGACGGCGCGGGTGGCGGCACCGAAGAGGCTCCCGCCATCGCCGACACCCTCGGCGACGTCGACCTCAACCTCGACCAGATCGAGAACCGAGAATCGTTGCGGCCCTTGCTCGCCAGCCTTCCCGAACGCGAGCGTCAAGTGCTCCTGCTTCGGTTCTTCGAATCGATGACGCAGACGCAGATCGCGGAACGGGTCGGCATCTCGCAGATGCACGTATCGCGACTGCTCGCGAAATCGCTGGCGCGGTTAAGAGATCAACTCGAGTAGCTAGGACAACCAGCCCTGATAGACGTCCCACGCGGCGCCCGCCGCGGGAGCGTCGTCGCGCGTGACCGTCGCCTGAATGAGGCCGTACGGCCGGTCGTCGGCGTTGAACACTTCCTTGTCGTTGTCCAACCCGAACGGCGACAGGTCGTAGACGAAGTGGTGCTTGTTCGGTGCGGACAGCCGGACCTCCGCGATGAACGCGTACGTTTCGAGCACGGCCTTTCCCATCTCGAAGAGGGTCTGCTGCAGAGCCAGTGACTGCACCAGGGCGA
>JAOPWT010000002.1 GCA_025965555.1 Mycobacterium sp. | reverse complement strand
GTGGTGGGACCGCAGTGCAGCAGGCCATCGGACACGAGGACTCCGCAGACGAGATGTACAAGTATCTCCTCGCCGTGTCGAACGATCCCGATCTGGACAAGATCAGGGCCTACGCGGACGGCAGCGTGGCCCACTTCGACTGGTTGGAGGACTTGGGCTTTCAGTTCGAGCGCAGCTTCTACCCGGGCAAGGTGGTGGTCCCCCCGAACACCGAGGGACTGTCCTACACCGGCAACGAGTTGGTGTGGCCCTTCAACGAAAGGGCCGTCCCGGCACCGCGCGGACACTCTGTGCCGGTGCCCGGCGAGTTGGGCGGTGCCGCGATGGTGATCGACCTGCTCCTGAAGCGGGCGCACGACCTCGGCGTGCAGATCCGCTACGAAGTCGGCGTCACCAACCTCGTCGTCGCGGACGGGACCGTCACCGGTGTGCGCTGGAAGCACTTCAAGGACACCGGTGCGATCAGGGCCAACGCCGTGGTGATCGCCGCAGGCGGCTTCGCGATGAACCCCGACATGGTCAGCGAGCACACGCCACTGCTCGGCCAGAAGCGGCGCACCAAGCATCACGGCCTCGTCGAGCCCTACATTCTGGCCAACCCCAACGACGACGGACTCGGCATTCGCATGGGCGTTTCGGCGGGTGGTGCTACCAAGAACATGGATCAGGTGTTCATCACCGCCGCGGCGTATCCGCCGGGGATCCTGCTCACCGGCGTAGTCGTCAACCAGGATGGCAAGCGCTTCGTTGCCGAGGATTCCTATCACTCGCGCACGTCGGCCTTCGTGATGCAGCAACCGGACCAGGTGGCGTACCTCGTCGTCGACGAGGACCACATGGAGATGCCGCCGATGCCGTTGATCAAGTTCATCGACGGCTACGAGACCGTGGCGGAGATGGAGACTGCGCTCGGAATCCCGCAGGGCAACCTGGCCGCCACGCTGAACCGGTACAACGAGCACGCCGCCAACGGCGAGGATCCCGACTTCCACAAGCAGCCGGATTACCTTGCGCCGCAGGACAAGGGGCCGTGGGCGGCGTTCGACCTGTCGCTGGGGCGCGCGATGTACTCCGGATTCACCATGGGGGGGCTGACCACGAGCATCGACGGAGAGGTGCTTCGGGAGGACGGCAGCGCGGTGGCCGGTCTCTACGCCGCGGGTGCGTGCGCGAGCAACATCGCCGAGGACGGCATGGGCTATTCCAGTGGCACCCAACTCGGCGAGGGATCGTTCTTCGGGCGACGCGCTGGCACGCACGCGGCGGGTGGCTAGCCGATCGGGGCGAGCCGCCACTCACCGGCGCCGAGCAGTTCCAGCCGGTCGTCATGGTGCTGTTCGACGGTGCTGCGGTGGCTCACGCTGACCACGATGCAGTTCGGCAACCGGTCGCGCAGAGTCCGGTACAGCGCGAACTCCTGACCTTCGTCGAGCGCCGAGGTGGACTCGTCGAGGAAGACGGCGCGAGGCGCGTTGAGCAGCACCCTGGCGAATGCGACGCGTTGCTGCTCGCCGGGGGACAGCACCTTGGACCAGTCGGCCGTGTCGTCCAGCCGGGCAACGAGGTGTCCGAGCGCAACGGCGTCCAGTGCCGATCGGATTTCGTTGTCGCCGAAGGTATCTGCGGTCGCGGGGTAGCAGACGACCGTCCGCAGGTCGCCCAATGGGGCGTATGGCAGCTGCGGCAGGAACATCGCGCCCTCGTCCGACGGATAGCGGACGGTGCCCGACGCGTACCGCCACATCTCGGCGAGGCTGCGCAGCAGGGTGGTCTTGCCGGTACCCGACCGGCCCGTGATGACCAACGAGCCGCCGGCGGCCAGGCGCACCGCGAGCCCGTCGACGAGCGGATCGCCTGCCGGGGACCGCACTGCCACGTCGTCGATCTCCACACCGCCGCCTGTGCTGACCGCCACCGTGAGTTCGTCGAGCGCCCTTGCCGTTTGGTTGGCGGTGAGCAGGCCGTCGAGGCGGATGATCGTCGCACGGTAGCTCGCGAACGAGTCGTACACCGCGCGGAAGAACGACAGCGAGGCCTGCACGGACCCGAACGCACTCGACGACTGGCTGACGTCGCCGAGGTTGATCTCTCCTGCGAACAGCCGCGGCGCCTGGATGACCAGCGGCAGGGGGTCGACGATCTGCGACATGGCCTTGTTCCAGCCGAGGAAGGCCACCCCGCGCCAGACCAGGGCCCGGTAGTTGACGATGATCTTCGCGAACCGGTCCGACAAGCCGATCCGTTCGACGCGCTCGCCGCGGGCGAAACCCACTGCTTCTGCCGCATCGCGCACCCGCACCAACGCGTAACGGAAGGCGGCGTTGGTCATCTCGTTGCGAAAGCTCAGCCGGATGATCGGCCGCCCGATCCAGAACGACACCACGGTCGCCACGGCCACGTACAGCAGCACGATCCAGAACAACGCCTTGGGCACCGTCACCCCGAAGAACGTCAGGGGCCCCGCCAGATTCCACAGAATCGGCGTGAACGCCACCACCGAGACGAGTGAGTACACCGCTCCGAACAGCAGCGTGGTGGACGTGCCGACGGTCGGCGTGTTGGTCTCAGGACCGGTCCCGGTGGTGAAGACGTCGATGTCCTGCTGGATGCGCTGATCCGGATTGTCGATCGGATCCTCGATGAAGCGTCCGCGGTAGTAGGCCCATCCGTCGAGCCAGTCCGCCGTCAACCGGTCGGTCAGCCACACCCGCCACCGAATGATGAAGAACTGCATGAGATATAGGTCCAGCAGCGTTTGGGCGAGGTAGGTGAACATGAGCAGCACGAAGACGACGATCGAGAACCAGAAGCCGCGGATGCCCAAGTCCCGCACCGCGTCGTTGGACGCGCTGGCGCCCTCGAAGGCGACCTGAAGGGCGGAGTACTGATCGTTGCCGTAGTAGCTGAACAGCACGTCCATCCGCACGGAGAACATCACCGATGCCAGCAGTACGCCGACCAGCAACCACACCGGAATGCTTTGGCGCCCAGTGAAATAGGGGCCGGTGATTCGCCAGTACTGCCTGCCCCACGACGTGAATCGCGCGAGCATCGCCAGCATGACGAGCATCACGACGGCGCTGATCACCCACGCCTTGGCGACCCAGATCAGCGACGCGACGATCTCGTTGCCCCAGTCGAGCGACGGGGTGAACATCTCCATGCCGGGAAGCTACTCCCGCACACCCCCGTTGCGCGCTAGACCGAAACCGGCTCGGCAGCCTCGCCGATATCACTGAGCTGCCACTCGCCGCCACCAAGCAGCTTCAGTTCCTTGTTGTGGTGCTGCTCCACGGTCTTGCGGTGGCTGACGCTGACCAGGATGGTGTCCGGCAGTTCGGTGCGCACCAGCCGGTACAGCGTCATCTCCAGGCCTTCGTCCAACGCCGACGTCGACTCGTCGAGGAAGACCGCCTTCGGCTTGGTCAGCAGGATGCGGGCGAACGCAATCCGCTGCTGCTCACCGGGGGAGAGCACCTTGGCCCAGTCCTGGACTTCGTCGAGTCGATCGGTCAGATGCGGTAGCGCGACGCGCGTCAACACGTCGTGCAGCACGGAGTCCTCGAGCTGGCCCTCCTCGCCGGGGTAGGACACGACGGCCCGCAGATCGCCGAGGGGAACGTAGGGCATCTGCGAGAGGAACATCGTCTCGTTGGGCCCACACGGCCGGGTCAGCGTGCCAGAGGTGAACGGCCACAGCTCCGCAAGGCTGCGCAACAGCGTGGTCTTGCCTGAGCCCGACTTGCCGGTGATCACCAGGGTGTCGCCGATCTCGAGGCGCATGTCGAGCGGGTTGACGAGCTGCTTGCCGTCGGGCGTGCGGACCTCGACGTCGTCGAGTTGAACCGTGCCGTCCACGCAGGCCGCCGTCGTCACGGTCGGCAGCGCGCGGCCCTCCTCGTTCGCGACGACAAGGCCATGCAGACGGATGATCGCCGCGCGGTAGCCGGCGAACTGGTCGTATGCGTTACGGAAGAACGACAACCCGTCCTGGATACTGCCGAACGCGGATGCGGTCTGGGTCATGTCGCCGAGCTTGATCTCGCCGGCGTAGAACCGCGGGAACTGCAGCACGTACGGCAGCGGGACGATGATCTGGCTGAGCGAGAGGTTCCAGCCGTAGAAGCCGATCATCCGGTTGATGTAGCGCTTGTAGTTCTCGACGACCGACGCGAAGCGCCTCCGCAGGCCGGTGCGCTCGGCGATCTCACCGCGGTAGAAGGCGACCGCCTCCGAGGCCTCGCGCAACCGGACCAGCGCGTACCGGAAGGCGGCGTTGAACTTCTCGTTGTTGAACGCGAACCAGATGATCGGCTTACCGATCCAGAACGCAATCACCGAGGCGAACAGGACGTACCCGAGACCGATCCAGAACATGGCCCTGGGAATCTCGACGCCGAAGACCGTCAGCGGACCCGACAGGTGCCACAGGATCGCGGTGAACGAGATCATCGTCACGATCGCATCGATGGCACCGAACAGCAGCGTCGAACCGGTGGTGTTGTTGGGCGTGTTGGGCGTGGGTCCGACACCGGTGGTGAAGATGTCGATGTCGTACTGGATTCGCTGATCGGGGTTGTCGATCGTGTCGTCGATGAAGCGGGCCCGGTAGTAGGCCTTGCCCTCGAGCCAGTCGCCGGTGAGCCGGTCAGTCAGCCAGGCCCGCCACCGCAGCATGAACCGCTGCATCAGGAACAGATCGAGCATGATGCGCGCCACGTAGATGATGGCCATGATGCTGAAGACCCAGATCGACAACCAAAAGCCGTCCCTACCGGACTGTTTGATGGTCTCGTCGCCACCGCCGACGCCTGCGGCGATCACCTGGAAGCTGGTCAGCATGTCGTTGCTCTGGTAACTGAAGAGCACCGTGAGCCGCACGCCGATGATCACCGACAGCAGCAGAGCCGCCAGCCAGATCCAGACCTTGATGCTCGAGCGGCCGCTGAAGTACGCCCCGGTGATTCGCCAGAACTGTCGTCCCCAGTTCGTGAAGCGGGCGATGAGCACCAGGATCACCATCGTGGCCACTGCGGCGATCGCCCATGCCCTGGCAATCCACCACAGCGACGTCAGCCACTCGGCGCTCCAATCCAGCGTCGGGGTGAACATTTCCATTCCGGCAGGGTAGCCCGGTCCGCTGGTGGCAGCCCCTGAGAGGGGTCAGCTCGTGGCGGAAATGCGATCGAGGCGCCATTGGCCGTTGCCGAGCAGTTCGAGCTGCCGTTCGTGGTGTTGCTCGACCGTTTCCCGATGGCTGACGCTGACGAGGATCGTCGACGGCAGTTCCTGGCGAAGCAGCCGGTAGAGCATCAATTCCAGGCCCTCGTCCATCGCGGACGTCGACTCGTCGAGGAACACCACCCGCGGCTCGTTGAGCAGGATCCTGGCGAACGCGATCCGCTGCTGCTCGCCGACGGACAGCACCTTGGCCCAGTCCTTGATTTCGTTGATTCGAATGATGAGGTGGGGCAGCGCCACCTTGAGCAGTGCCTGCTGAATCCGCCCCGCGTCCACCTCACCCTCCGGTCGTGGGTAGGACGTGACGGCACGCAGATCGCCGAGCGGGATGTAGGGGAGCTGCGAGATGAACATCACGTCGCGCTCCTCGACCGGGAAGCGCACGCTGCCCGAGGCGTGCGGCCACAGGCCCGCGAGGCTTTCCAACAGCGTGGTCTTGCCGCTGCCCGAGGGTCCGGTGATCACGACGCTCTCGCCGGGATCGAGTCGCACGTCGAGCGACTGGACCAGTAGCTGGCCGTCCGGCGTGCGCACGTCGACACCCTCCAGACGCACCGTGTCGTCCGACGACTCTCCGATCACCAGTTGGGGCACCACCCTGGTGCGCTCGTTCGCGCTGAGCAGACCGTCGATACGGATCAGGGCGGCCCGGTAACTCGCGAACGCGTCGTAGGCGTTGCGGAAGAACGACAGCGCGTCATGGATGGCGTGGAACGCGGTCGCGGACTGCATGACGTCGCCGAAGGAGATCTGCTGGGAGAACAGTCGTTGGGCCTGAACGATGTACGGCAAGGGGTTGATCGCCTGGCTCACCGAGAGGTTGAAGCCGAGGAAGACCACCATGCGGTTCAGCCAGTGCCGGTAGTTGGTGATGACGGCGCCGAGCCGCGTGGTGAGCTGCTGACGCTCAGCGTCCTCGCCGCGGTACAGGCCGACCGCACTCGCAGCCTCCTTCAACCGGATCATCGCGTAGCGGAAGCTGGCGTTGCGGAACTCGTTCAGAAAGCTCAGCCGGATCAGCGGCCTGCCGATCCAGAACGCGACGACCGTCGCCACCAGCACGTAGACGATCACGATCCAGAACAGCGCCCGGGGCAGCGTGACGTCGAAGACCGTCAACGGCCCGGATAGCTGCCACATGATCACCCCGAACGACGCGACGCTCAGGATCGCTTCGACCGCGCCGAACAGCAGGGTGTTGTTCGAACCGTGGGACGGCGTGTTCGGTTCGCCCGTGCCGGTGGTGACGATGTCGATGTCCTGCTGGATGCGCTGATCGGGGTTGTCGATCGGCGCACCCATCAGCTGCCCGCGGTAGTACGCGTAGCCGCCGAGCCAGTCGTCGACGAGCCGGTGCGTCATCCAGACGCGCCACCGAATGGTGAACCGCTGCATCACATAGAGGTCCAGCAGTGACCGCACGGTCGCGACGGTCGCCAGGACCGCGAAGATCCGCATCGACTCCCAGAACCCGTCGATCCCGGTGCCCCTGAGCGAGCCGTCCGGGTTGGCGTTGCCCTCGAATGCCACCTGCAATGACGAGAACAGGTCGTTGGCGTAGTAACTGAGCAGCACGCTGATGCGCACCGATAGCACGGCCGACGCCAGCAGGGCCGCCAACATGATCCACACCGTCAGCCGCGAGCCGCGGGCGGTGAAGTACGGGCCGTTGATGCGCCAGAACTGCCTGCCCCATTCGGTCAGGCGACCGAGCAGGACCAGAATCACGACGACGCCGATCGCGGTGATCCCGAAGGTCTTCAACACCCATAGGGTCGACGCGAGGAGTTCATTGCTCCAATCGACCGAGGGCTTGAATCTCTCCGAATCCATCAGACTCCTCTGCGGGCATCCGGCGACACCGCTGTGCGGCAAGTTACCGCAGCAAGAGGCGGCTCATGTGGTTCGCTGCGCGATCAGCCCAACGTGTTGGGCAGATATCCGCTGACGTTCTGGCGAACTCGCCCGCGGCGTGTCGTGGACGGACACGCACGCTCGCGGGGGGAAGAAGTGGCCGCGTACCGTGAACGGGTGCCAAAGATCGCCTCGAAGAACAAGGACCGCGCCTCGGGTCGGCTGAGCAACCGATTCTGGAAGCTGCTCGGCGCCAGTACGGACAAGGACCAGGCCCAGTCGATGGACCTGGTGCGCGCCTCGGCTGAGTTCGACGAGAAGGCCGCCGGCCTCGACGACGAGAAGTTGGAGAAGGCCGCGAAGCTGCTCAACCTCGACGCGCTCGCCGAGTCGACCGACATACCGCAGTTCCTGGCCATCGCCCGTGAGGCCTCCGAACGCGCAACGACATTGCGGCCGTTCGACGTTCAGCTGCTCGGCGCGCTGCGCATGCTGGCGGGCGACGTCGTCGAGATGGCCACCGGCGAGGGCAAGACGCTGGCAGGCGCGATCGCGGCGGCCGGTTACGCGATCGCGGGCCGCAGCGTGCACGTCATCTCCGTCAACGACTACCTGGCCCGGCGCGACGCCGAATGGATGGGGCCGCTGCTCGAGGCGATGGGCCTGACCGTCGGCTGGATCACCGCCGAATCCACCGCCGACGAGCGGCGCGCCGCCTACGCGTGCGACGTGACCTACGCATCGGTCAACGAGATCGGCTTCGACGTGCTGCGCGATCAGCTGGTGACCGACGTCGAGGACCTGGTGTCACCCGACCCCGACGTCGCCCTCATCGACGAGGCCGACTCCGTGCTCGTCGACGAGGCACTTGTCCCGCTGGTGCTGGCAGGCACCACGCACCGCGAGACGCCGCGGCTGGAGATCATCTCGATGGTTGGCGATTTGGTCTCGGGCAAGGACTACGACACCGACGCCGACCGCCGCAACGTGCACCTCACCGACGCGGGTGCCCGCAAGCTCGAGAAGGCGCTCGGCGGCATCGACATCTACTCCGAGGAAAACGTCAGCACCACGCTGACCGAGATCAACGTGGCACTGCACGCCCACGTCCTGTTGCAGCGCGACGTGCACTACATCGTCCGCGACGACAAGGTGCAGCTGATCAACGCGTCCCGCGGACGCATCGCGCAGCTGCAGCGTTGGCCCGACGGCCTGCAGGCAGCGGTCGAGGCAAAGGAGGGCATCGAGACCACCGAGACCGGCGAGGTGCTCGACACCATCACGGTCCAGGCGCTGATCAACCGCTATCCCACGGTGTGCGGGATGACCGGTACGGCGTTGGCCGCCGGCGAGCAGCTGCGCCAGTTCTACAAGCTCGGGGTGTCGCCGATCCCGCCGAACACACCCAACGTGCGCGAGGACGACGCCGACCGCGTCTACATCACCGCCGCCGCCAAGATCGACTCCGTCATCGACCACATCAAGTCGATCCACGCGACCGGCCAGCCGGTCCTCGTCGGTACCCGCGACGTCGCCGAGTCCGAGGAGCTTCACGAACGACTCGTCAAGGCGGGCGTGCCCGCCGTCGTGCTGAACGCCAAGAACGACGAGGAGGAGGCCCGCGTCATCGCTGAGGCAGGCA
>JAOPWT010000609.1 GCA_025965555.1 Mycobacterium sp. | reverse complement strand
TTGAGCGTGCCGAAGGTGCCTGCGCCCTCGACCTGATAGGCGCCCGCGGTGCCGCTGACCTGTTTGGCGGCGTCGAACAGCATGCGCACCCCCGACGCGCCGACGGGATGGCCGCCGCCGATCAGACCGCCACTGGGGTTGATGGGCAGCCGCCCGCCGATCTCGATCTCGCCGTTCTCGATGGCCTTCCAGGATTCGCCGGGGCCCGTCAGCCCGATGTGGTCGATGGCGAGGTATTCACTGGGGGTGAAGCAGTCGTGCACCTCGATGCCGTCGAGGTCGTCCAGCGTGACACGGGCACGCTCGAACGCGTCCATTACGGTCCTACGCACGTGCGGCATGACGTAAGGATCCTCCGCGGAGCGGTCGAGCTTCTGCTGCATCCCGAGGCCGACCGTGCGGTGTCCCCAGCCCTCGATGCGGGCGAGTGGTTTGGACTCTGGGTGGTCGCGCAGGTAGTTGTCGGTGACGAGGACGACGCCGGACCCGCCGTCGGTCATCTGGCTGCAGTCGAACCGGCGGATCCGCCCCTCGACGATGGGATTGACCTCGTCTTCGAGCGAGTCACCGGCGATCAGGTCGGGCACCGTCCAGTCCCGGGTCTGGGCATTGGGGTTGCGACGGGCATTGGCGAAGTTGACCGTCGCGATGGCCCGCAGGTGGCTTTCGTCGACGCCGTACCGGCGGTCGTACTCGTCGGCCACTCGGGAGAACATGTACGGCCACATGAATTTCGCGTCCTCGCCTTCCTGGCCAGTCCATGCGGCGGCGCCGAGGTGTCGGGCTGCGGTCTCGCCGGACACGGTCTTCTCCAGTTCGACGCCGAAGACGAGCGCCGTCTCGTATGCGCCGGACCGTAGGTCGGCGATGGCCGCAAGAGCGGCGATGCTGCCTGAGGCGCAGGCCGCTTCGTGGCGCGACGACGGGGTGTCCCAGAGACCGTCGACCACGGTGGCGGGCATGGCCCCCAGGTGGCCCTGGGCGGCGAACATCTCGCCGAAGGCGTTGCCGACATGGACGACGCCGATGTCGGTCGCGTCGATCTTGGCGGCCTGCAGCGTCGACGCCACGATCTCGGCGGTCAGGCCGGCGTAGTCGACGCCCTCGCGGGTGAGATTGCGCGCGAAGTCGCTCTGGTAGCCGCCGAGGATCCATATGTTCGAGCTGCCCATGACTCGGACGGTACTACGACTAACAGAGTGACTCGGGGGATTCGGCGCTTGAACCCAGCGGTCCCGCCGGCTCCTTTCTGAACCGACGGGACCTAGGTTTGCTCGGGTGTCGACCACCGGGCACACCTATATCCGGGCATTTCCCGCGCTCCGACGTCACAAACGTGCTCCGGTGCCCTGATAGGGGGCAAGATGCTGTCATGAAGTTGCAGAACCACGACCTCGCCCTGCGCATGGCGGAGTTGGCGCGGGTGACGGCATTGCGGAAAGTCGGCGACGTACTCGCCGACGTCACCGCGACCGCGAAGGAACTGATACCCGGCGTCGACGTCGCGGGAGTGCTGCTCGTCGGCAGGGCCAACAGCTTCGAAACGCTCGCGCCGACCAACGACCTGATGTTCAAGCTCGACGAGCTGCAGATGCGCTACGGCGAGGGCCCGTGTGTCGAGGCGGCGCTGGAGGAGATCGTGGTGCGCACCGACGACTTCCGCGACGAGCCACGCTTTCCCAACTACGCGCCGGAGGTCGTCAAGCTCGGGGTGCTCAGCGCGCTGTCGTTCAAGCTGTACACCGCAGACCGCACCGCGGGCGCGCTGAACCTGTTCGGGTACGAGCCCAAGCTGTGGGACAGCGAGGCGGAGTCGATCGGCATGATCCTCGCAGCCCACGCGGCGGCGGCGATCCTGGCCAGCCGAGAAGGGGAGCAACTGCAGTCGGCGCTGTCGACGCGGGATCGCATCGGCCAGGCCAAGGGCATCATCATGGAGCGCTTCAAGATCGACGACGTGCGCGCCTTCGCGATGCTTCGTCAGCTGTCCCAGGACACCAACACCAAGTTGATCGACGTGGCGCAGCGCGTCATCGACACCCGCGGGGAGTGACGGCAGCACCAGCGGGCACTGACGGATATCCGCGACGTCCCGGGCGGGCCCGACGTGACTCCCTGGGTGGTGTTGGCTTTGACCCCCAAAGAGTCGCGCGTGGCTCTGGCTCTTGGCGCAATCTTGGAACATTCTCGGCAAAGCGTTGCGCTCGATTCAGCGGAACACCGATCCGCTCCCACCCAACTCGGTCCGGGCCTTGCATTCTCACTAACCACGGGTCGAATCCGTCGTCTGACACAGAGGCATGCGATGTAGTCAAACCGTCGGCGGGCCGGGTCAGATCGAATCAGGCACAGGTTAGCCGCCGCGGGCGTGGCCAGCCCGCCTGAGAGCGAAGCTCCAGCCCCGCTGTGTTCGCCCGTGGCGCTGGACGAGAAGTATCCGACCCATGCGTTGACCGCCAGGGCCGAACTCAGCACGCATAGTGGAGCCGCCAGCATGGACATCGCGCGCCACCCGAGAATCAGTGCGCGCACAAGGCGGATCCGCTGAGCGCGAGCCACGCCCACAGCGCCCACGGTGCCGGGTCGCCGGCCACGCCAACCGACCCGATGTACGTGTGCGCCCAGAGCGACGATGCGGCACCGGTGATCACGATGACGAGTACCAGGACGTCCGCCATCGGGGTGAACGCCAACCGACCGCACAGCCCAGCGCCATGGCGGCGAGGTTTTGGACGGCCGTCGGCAGCCAGCCATGCATCGATGACACGCGCGAGCGGTACTGGCGGCGCACGGACTCGGCTTCATTCACCCACGCCGCGGGAGCGCCCCCAGCGTCGTCGACATCACACGTCCATCGTGACGAAGACACGCTGGGGTCATGCTGTGAGGCGCGCAACGGCACCTGGCCGGCCCTAAGTCATGGCCACGTGCGATCGTGCGCCCACCCCGCGAAGGAAGGTGCCGACGAGTGCAGACGAGGCGGTTGACTGCGGTGGCGGCTGCCGGAGGGAATTGAATGAGCGCAACGTCGATTCCAGCGGGAAGCGGATTGTCCCGAGGGCATTCGACACCGTTTACGTCGACTGCCGCGGCGGGCTAGGCGGATCACGCTTGACCACCAGAAACGCCGCTGCCGGCGGGTTGATCGAGGCCGTCGTGGGTACTCCTTCACGGCAAAGGAGGTCATCATG
>JAOPWT010000566.1 GCA_025965555.1 Mycobacterium sp. | reverse complement strand
GCCAGCCCTGGTGCCCCCGGTGGGTGTCATCCGAGCCGTCCCCTCCTTCGCCTTCTGGTCGCTCGATTTTCGTGACCTGGACGAAAAGTTAACTGATGGACGTTCGGACCATTACTGGTCTGCCATTGCACTATTGAACGTTTAGACCAATAGTGTACTGGGAATCCACCATCTCGACCGTCAACCGGCAAAAGGAATCCCCATGTCAGCAATCCTGTTCGGCTCGATCAGCACTCTCGCGGACACCTCGGACCTGCAGCGTCAAGCGTTCAACGAGGCGTTTGCGGCCTATGGCCTGAGCTGGGAGTGGTCGCGCGCCGACTACGCCTCGATGCTCGGTTCCAACGGTGGAGCGCAACGCATCGAGGACTACGCCGCGGCCCGTGGCGACGACGTCGACGCCGCGGCCGTGCACGCGAAGAAGTCCGAGATCTTCCAGCAGTCGCTCGCCACGTCATCGTTGTCGCCACGGCCAGGAGTCCTCGCCACGCTCGAGGAGGCCAAGCGCCACGACCACAAGCTGGGATTCGTCACCACCACGTCGCAAGGAAACATCACTGCGCTCCTTGAAGCTCTGAAGCCGCACATCAGCGCCGAGATGTTCGACCTCATCGTGCACGGCGATGCCGTGAAGAGCCCGAAGCCGGATGCGGCAGCCTACGAGTTCGCCCTCGATCGCCTCGGCGAGGAGCCAGGTGGTGGTGTCGTGGCGATCGAAGACAACGTCGGCGGCGTCGAGTCGGCCACGGCTGCCGGCGTCAGGTGCATCGCCTTCCCCAACGAAAACACGATCGGCGGCGACTTCAGCGCCGCGGCGGAGACCGTCGAATCCCTCGACGCCGGTCGGATCATCGGGCTCGCCACGCGGTGACCCACGCATCCAACCGACCCAAGGCCCTGGAACGTGAAGGGCTACGAGAGGATCGAGTACGACCTGACGTACGTCGACGGCGTCTTCGCGATCGGCAACGCAGACCTCGCCGACAACTACCGTTCCTACGGTCGCGCACTGATGGTCGTGGACGACACCGTCTACGAGATCTACGGGGACGCGATCCGCGCATACTTCGACCACTACGACATCGCGCTGACGGTCGTCCCGGTGCAGATCAGGGAAACGGCCAAATCGCTGGAGACGTTCGAGCGCATCGTCGGCGAGTTCGACGACTTCGGCCTGGTGCGCACCGAACCTGTCCTCGTCGTCGGCGGGGGACTGACGACCGACGTTGCCGGATTCGCCTGTGCCAGTTACCGCCGCAATACGCCGTACATCCGAATACCGACCACGCTGATCGGGCTGATCGATGCGAGCGTGTCGATCAAGGTCGCCGTGAACTACGGCAAGCACAAGAATCGGTTGGGGGCCTACCATGCCTCACGAAAGGTGCTACTCGACTTCTCCTTCCTGAAGACGTTGCCGGAAGATCAGGTGCGCAACGGCATGGCGGAGCTGATCAAGATCGCGGTGGTCGGCAATGCCGAGATCTTCGACCTGCTCGAACGTCACGGCGCCGAGCTTCTGCAGACCCGCTTCGGGCATCTCGACGGAACGGCTGAACTTCGGGAGGTCGCAGCTCGTCTTACGTATCAGGCCGTCGCCACGATGCTGGAGCTGGAAGCACCCAATCTGCACGAGATCGACCTCGACCGGGTGATCGCCTTCGGCCACACGTGGAGTCCGACATTGGAACTGACGCCGTCGACACCGTTCTTCCACGGTCAAGCCATCAACATCGACATGGCGCTGTCGACGACGCTCGCCGAACAGCGGGGCCATTTGTCGGTCGAGGACCGCGACCGGGTACTCGGCGTGATGAGTTCGCTCGGTCTCGCGCTGGACAGCGAATATCTGACGCCAGAACTCCTGGAACACGCGACGGCGTCGATCCTCAAGACACGCGATGGTCTGCTGCGGGCCGCGATACCCGACCCGATCGGCCATTGTCGCTTCCTCAACGACCTCACGACCGATGAGCTCGCCGACACGCTCACCTTGCACAAGAAGGTCTGCCTCGAATACGCCCGCGGGGGTGACGGGATCGGCGTGTTCACCGTGCCCGAATCGGCGGCGCCGCATGAATGACGTTGCAGTGCTGAACGAAAGCGCGGCCCTGCCCGCCCGTCCGGTCACGCCGTCGACCATCCTTGCCAAGGAACTCGGCGAGCTGTGCCGCGCACTCGGGACGGCCGGCGCGGTCGATCCGATCCTGCTGAGGCGTCTGCAGCGGGCGCGCGACCTCGCACAAGGTCTCGATCCGTACCTCGAGTTGTGCACGACTCCGGAGTCGCCCGCCTTGGCCGAGTTGGCCCGACGGACCCGTGCGACGGACTGGTCCACGGAGGAGACGGGCGGCGGGCGGCTCGAACAGGAGATGTTGTCGGGCCACGTCGAAGGGCAGGTGCTGAGGTTCCTGGTGAGCCTCGCGGGTGTTACCAGGGTGCTCGAGATCGGCATGTTCACCGGATACTCGGCGCTGGCGATGGCAGAGGAGTTACCCGATGACGGGGTCGTGGTTGCCTGCGAGATCGATCCGGCCGTAGCGGGTTTCGCGAGAGCATGCTTCGACGAATCGGCGGCGGGTCGCAAGATCGTCGTCGAGGTCGGACCCGCGCTGCATACTCTTCGGCGACTGTCGGCGCAACCGGCCCAGCAGTTCGACTTCGTCTTCATCGACGCCGACAAACCTGGCTATCTCGACTACGTCGAGTACCTGCTCAACAGCACACTGCTGGCACCCCGTGCCGTGATCGCCGTCGACAACACGCTGCTGCAAGGTCAGCCCTACGCGGACGTCGGCATCTCGGTCAACGGAGCGGCGATCGCCGGGTTCAACGCGGCACTCACCTACGACCAGCGGGTCGAGCAAGTGTTGATACCGCTGCGTGACGGACTGACCCTCATCCGGCGGAGACAACCGTGACGGCGCTGCTGGACATCGGAACTCGCCTGCACACGAATGACTCCCGTCACCGTGACGCCAACGTGGGCCGGACGCTGGCCGCGCTCGCGGCGCTGTTCCTGACCCTCCCGGTCGACCTCGCACTGGTAGCCGGGGCGATCCTGCGCCGGACTCGGGATCCCCTCGCCCACCGCGGCATCACCGCGCGTCGGACGATCCTGATCAGTGGCGGCAAGATGACCAAGGCGCTGCAACTCGCCAGGTCGTTTCACTCGGCCGGACATCGGGTGGTCCTAGTGGAGTCGGCGAAGTACCGATACACCGGCCACAGGTTCTCCCGTGCCGTCGATGCGTTTCACTGCGTGCCAGAACCGACGGCACCCGGTTATGCCGCCGCGCTGCGCGACATCGCCCTGCTCGAACGCGCCGACGTGTTCGTGCCGGTCTCCAGCCCCGCCGCCAGCGTCCACGATGCGCGGGCTCGCGAGATGCTCGACGACGTGTGCGAGGTGTTGCACGTCGACGCTCACACCGTCGAACTGTTGGACGACAAGGAGAAGTTCTCCTGGATTGCAGCGGCATTGGGCCTGCGCGTGCCCGACTTTCGCCGGATCACCGATGCCCAGCAGGTGATTGACTTCGACATTCCGGACGGACGCAGCTACATCCTGAAGCGGATCGCCTACAACCCGGTCGGCCGAATGGACGTCACCAGACTGTCGAGCGCGACGCCGCAGCGGAACGCCGCGTTCGCCCGTTCGCTGTCGATCTCCGAGGCGGACCCATGGATCTTGCAGGAGTTCATCGAAGGCCAGGAATACTGTACCCACGGCACCGTCCGGAACGGCTGGCTGCAGGTCTACGGGTGCTGCGAGTCGTCCGCCTTCCAGATCAACTACGAGAGTGTCGACAAGCCCGGAATACATTCTTGGGTAGAGCAATTCGTCGGCAATCTCGACATCACGGGTCAGGTGTCCTTCGACTTCATCGAGGCGGACGATGGCCACGCCTATGCGATCGAATGCAATCCGCGGACTCACTCGGCGATCACGATGTTCCACGACCACCCACAGCTGGCGGCCGCGTACCTCGACGACGGGCATCCCCTCATCACTCCGCGCGCCGGAGCCCGCCCGACCTACTGGATCTATCACGAGGTGTGGCGACTGCTCACCGAGGCAGACCGCGTGCGCCGATTGAGGACGATCCTGCGGGGCAAGGACGCCATCTTTACGTGGTGGGATCCCCTGCCGTACTTGATGGTTCACCATCTTCAGATCCCGTCGCTGCTGTTGGCGAATCTCCGCGACCGCCGCGGATGGACGCGCATCGACTTCAACATCGGCAAGCTCGTCGAGCCGGGAGGGGACTGAATGCCGGTCTCGGTCCTGCACCTCGTCGGCTCCGCGGTCGATGATTTCCACGCCGAACTCTCCCGCCTGTACGCGGGGGCCTGCCTCGAAGCCCTCACCGGCCCCGACCGGTACGAGATGCATTTGGCGTATGTATCCCCAGACGGCTCTTGGCGTTTTCCAGCAGATCTCGGCGCCGGTTCAATCGCGTCGGCGGCCGCGATGTCGCTCGTGGACGCCATGATGCACCTTGGCCGGCTGCATGTGGATGTGGTTGTCCCGCAGATGTTCTGTCTTCCCGGCAGGACGTCCTACCGCGCATTGTTCGACGTTCTGGGCATCCCGTACGTCGGAAACACCCCCGACGTGATGGCGATCGCGGCAGACAAGGCGAAGGCCAGGGCGGTCGTGGCGGCGGCCGGTGTCGCGGTACCCGCAGGCGAAGTGCTGCGGCAAGGCGAGTCGCCAAGTATCGGTCTGCCGGTCGTCGTGAAGCCCATCGGTGCCGACAACTCGGAGGGAGTGTCCCTGGTGCGGGATCCGGCGGAATACGGCGCCGCGATCGAGCTGGCCCTGGACAGGGGTCGAGCGGCGTTGGTCGAGTCGTACGTGGAACTCGGCAGGGAAGTTCGGTGCGGCATCGTCGTCCGCGATGGTCAATTGGTGTGCCTGCCGCTCGAGGAGTACGCGGTGGATCCGACGACCAAACCCATTCGCGGTCGTGACGACAAGTTGGATCGCACGCCTGACGGCGCCCTGTACTTGGTCGCCAAGGACGGCAGCAGAGCCTGGATCGTCCCGGAAGCCGACCCGGTCACCGAAGTCGTTTGGGAAGCCGCCCGCCGCTGTCACGCCGCCCTCGGCTGCCGCCACTACAGCCTTTTCGACTTCCGGATCGATCCCGAGGGCAACCCCTGGTTCCTGGAGGCCGGGCCCTACTGCTCGTTTTCCCCGACCAGCGTCATCGCCGTGATGGCTGCTGCCTCGGGAGTCGACGTCACCCAGCTGTTCGCCGACGCCGTCGGCGAGCTGGAACTCGGAGGGGCGCGGTGCTGCAGTACGACGCACTGAGCCCGGTGGGTGCCGTCGTGACCGGCCTGCGTGTCGATACCGTCACTGATCGGGAAGCACGCGACCTGCGCGTGCTGCTGGCCGAGCATGGGGTGATCGTCCTTCCCGAGCAGGACATCGACGACACCAGCTTCCTGCGCTTTCTTGGCTGTTTCGGGGAGTCGGTCTTCACCGCGGGGGAGACCCCGGTGCCTGGGTTCGCGGACCTTAACCTCGTCAGCAACGTCGGCCGTTCCACCCCGCCACGGTCGATGTTCCACACCGACACCAGCTACGTGCGAAAGCCGCCCGCGTACACGGCATTACGAGCCGTCACCGTTCCCGAGCACGGTGGCCAGACGCTCTTCACCAACCAGTACGCGGCATTCGAGTCGCTGCCGAGCCTGGTTCGCGACTGGCTGGACGGCCGCACCGTCACACATGTGGTGAGCGGGCTGCATCCGGGGGCGGGCGCGGAGACGTCGGCGGTGCACCCGCTCTGTCTGGTTCACCCGATATCCGGGCGGACGGCGCTGTATCTGTCCACTCCGCAGCGTTGTGCGGCGGTGAGCGGGATGTCGCCACGTCTGGCCAGGGACACGATCAGGTTCCTGTTGCACCACTGCACACGCGACGACAACGTGCTCGGCCACGCGTGGTCACCCGGCGACGTGGTGATGTGGGACAACCGGTGCGTCCTGCACCGTGCCGACCACAGCGCAGTGATCGGGGATCGGATCATGCACCGCGGCATGGTGGCGGATCAGTCCGGGGCGAGCGCGGTGGACAGTTCTTGAAATCTGTCAACCAAC
>JAOPWT010000546.1 GCA_025965555.1 Mycobacterium sp. | reverse complement strand
GCATCAGTGACTTCGCGAACGTGGACATCATCAACTGCACGTACGGCGACGAGGTGGCGACCCGAACGATCGCCGTGGCAGGCGGATCGCACGCCGAGCACTGGATCACCGCGCTGGATCTGCTCGGCCGCTTGCACCACTTCAAGGTCGTCACCTACCTGAAGATGGGCTGCCCGCTGACCACCGAGGAGAAGCCACTGGTGATGGGTGACAACCGGCCGTACCCGAATTGCCGCGAGTGGAATCAGAAGGTGATGCCGAGGCTGATCTCGGATCACCCCGACTATGTCTTCACCACGTCCACCAGACCGTGGAACATCAAGGACGGCGACGTCATGCCGAGCTTCTACGTCGGCATCTGGCAGGAGTTCGCGGACGCAGGCATCCCCGTCCTGGCCATGCGCGACACCCCGTGGCTGGTGAAGGACGGCAAGCCCTTCTTCCCCGCCGACTGCCTCGCCGACGGTGGCGATGCCATTTCCTGCGGCATCAAGCGCTCCGAGGTACTGTCCGACCACAACCCCACTCTGGATTTCGTCGCGCGTTTCCCGTTGTTGAAGCCGCTCGACATGAGTGATGCGGTGTGCCGCCAGGACTATTGCCGCGCAGTGGAGGGAAATATTCTGCTGTACCACGATTCTCATCACATCTCTGCTACCTACATGCGGACCATGACCAACGAACTGGGACGTCAGGTCGCCGCCGCCACTGGCTGGTGGTGACCGTGGTCTCCACGATCTGGCCAGGTAACGCATACCCGCTCGGCGCCACCTATGACGGTGCAGGCACAAACTTTTCGCTGTTCTCCGAGGTGGCCGAGAAGGTCGAACTGTGCCTGATCGGCAGGGACGGCGTTGAGCAACGGGTCAACCTCGACGAGGTCGACGGTTACGTCTGGCATGCGTATCTGCCGACGGTCACGCCGGGGCAGCGCTACGGCTTCCGGGTGTACGGCCCGTGGGACCCCGATGCGGGGCACCGGTGCGATCCGTCGAAGCTGCTACTCGACCCGTACGGCAAGTCCTTCCATGGCGACTTCGACTTCAGCCAGGCCCTGTTCTCGTACGACCTTGCCGTCGCGAGGAACGATCCGACGGCCATCGGCACGCCGCCCATGGTGGACTCGCTCGGCCACACCATGACCAGCGTCGTCATCAACCCGTTCTTCAACTGGGGTTCCGACCGGGCGCCCAACACCCCGTACCACGAAACGGTGATCTACGAGGCACACGTCAAGGGCATGACCCAGACCCACCCGGGCATCCCCGAGGATCAGCGTGGTACCTACGCGGGGCTGTGCCATCCCGTCATCATCGAGCACCTCAAGTCGCTCAACGTGACGGCCATCGAACTGATGCCGGTTCACCAGTTCATGCACGATCACCGACTGCTCGACCTTGGCTTGCGAAATTACTGGGGCTACAACACTTTTGGGTTCCTGGCCCCGCATTATCAGTACGCCGCCAATCAGACTGCGGGCGGAGCCGTCGCCGAGTTCAAGAGCATGGTCCGCTCCTTCCACGCGGCGGGCATCGAGGTCATTCTCGACGTCGTCTACAACCACACCGCCGAAGGCAATCACCTCGGCCCGACCATCAACTTCCGCGGGATCGACAACGCCGGTTACTACCGACTGCTCGATGGAGACCTCAAGCTCTACAAGGACTTCACCGGCACGGGCAACAGCTTGAACGTGCGTCACCCCCACTCGCTGCAGCTCATCATGGACTCACTGCGGTACTGGGTGCTCGACATGCACGTCGACGGCTTCCGCTTCGACCTGGCGTCGACGCTCGCGCGCGAGTTCTACGAAGTCGACCGACTCGCGGCGTTCTTCGATCTGGTGCAGCAGGATCCGGTGATCAGCCAGGTGAAGCTGATCGCCGAACCGTGGGACATCGGCGAGGGCGGCTATCAGGTCGGAAACTTCCCTGGTTTGTGGACCGAGTGGAACGGGCAATACCGCGACACTGTGCGTGACTACTGGCGGGGAGAACCCGCAACACTCAACGAGTTCGCTTCGCGACTGACGGGCTCCTCGGACCTCTACGAGGCGACGGGCCGTCGGCCGAGCGCGAGCATCAACTTCGTCACGGCCCACGACGGGTTCACCCTCGCGGACCTGGTGTCCTACAACGAGAAGCACAACGAGGCCAACGGCGAAGACAACCGCGACGGCGAGAGTCACAACCGGTCGTGGAACTGCGGGGTCGAAGGCCCGACCGGCGACCCCGACATCCTGGAGCTGCGCGGCAGGCAGATGCGCAACATCCTCGCGACGCTGATGGTGAGCCAGGGCACCCCGATGATCAGTCACGGCGACGAAATTGGCCGCACCCAGCGCGGTAACAACAACGTGTACTGCCAGGACTCCGAGATCGCGTGGATGGACTGGTCCCTGGGTGAGACCAACGCCGACCTGATGACGTTCGCGCGCACGGTGACCGCTCTGCGCAAGAACCATCCGGTGTTCCGCCGCCGACGGTTCTTCGACGGCAAGCTGATCCGCAACGGCGACGAAGAGATCCGCGACATCGCCTGGCTGACCACGGCAGGCGTGCCGATGACACCGGAAGATTGGAACTCGGGCTTCCAGAGCGTGGCCGTCTTCCTCAACGGGGACGCGATACCCGCCCCGGACGCCCGCGGCGAACGGGTGGTCGACGACACCTTTCTGCTCTGTTTCAACGCCCACTCCGACCCCGTCGAATTCGCGGCCGCCGAAGGCGATTACGCCGCCGAGTGGACAGCTGAGTTCGACTCCGCGGTGCCGACCGGCGAGAGCGATCTGGTGGTGAAGGCCGGTGACGCCTTTACCCTGCAGGGCCGTTCGATCATCGTCCTTCGTAAGACGGCCTGACGCGGTGACGGTCCTTTCGACGTACCGCTTGCAGATGCGCGGTGCTGCAAGTGGGCAGGCGTTCACGTTCGCCGACGCCATCGATCAGCTGGACTACCTCCAGGATCTGGGCGTCTCGCACCTGTACCTGTCACCGATCCTGACCGCGGGTGAGGGATCCACGCACGGGTACGACGTCACCGATCCCACGACGGTGTCCGACGCACTGGGCGGTCCCGACGGCCTCGCACGGTTGTCGGAGGCGGTGCACGCGCGGGGAATGGGCCTCATCGTCGACATCGTGCCCAACCACGTCGGGGTCGACGATCCGCGGCAGAATGCGTGGTGGTGGGACGTCCTCGAGCACGGCCGCGGGTCGCGCTACGCATCTTTCTTCGACATCGTCTGGACGCTGGACCCTCGGCAACGCATCGTCCTGCCGGTT
>JAOPWT010000520.1 GCA_025965555.1 Mycobacterium sp. | reverse complement strand
AGCTAGGAGAGAACCTTTCAACTCAGAACGATTCGCCGCACCGGGCGTGAACGTGCTGTGCGGCGCGGAACAGGCCGAGTCGGCGATCTCTTGCGCGAACTCAACGAGTAGCTAGGGCACGCAGCTGACGCGAGCCCTTCGCGAATTCCAGGGGTGGATTCCGCGACTGGTCGCGTGCGGACACGGACTCTCACGAGATGAACCACGATCACGCCCGGCTATCTGACTCTTCACTGCGACGGTCAGAGCAGGCCATCAGCGGCTAACGAAGATCAACAGCTCAGAGGCTAGATCAGCGACCGGTCCTGGTCAGTTCCGGAAAAAGGTATTGAATTCTGGTGAACACCAATTGTTTTGCGAGAATGTCCACCCGGTCGTGAGTTTCACGACTTGAGGTCGATGCGGGTAACAGGCTGTGCCATAGTCATTCCCGCTACATTGCGCATTGCGTGGTCGGGTTCCCTAAGCTCGACCCAAACGTGTCGTTGCGCTGCAGAGAGGGCCGCCCATGCTGGACTCGTCGATTCCCGCGATTCTTCGCGAGCGAGCGAGCCTGCAGCCGAATGACGCCGCATTCACGTTCATCGACTACGACACGGAATGGGACGGCGTCGAGGAGACGCTGACGTGGTCGCAGCTGCAGCAGCGGGTCGTGGCCCTGGCCGCCGAGATCCGGGAGCACGCCCAGATCGGCGACCGGGTCGTGATCCTGGCGCCGCAGAGCATGTCGTACATCCTTGGCTTCCTGGCCTCCTTCGAGGCCAACGTGATCGCGGTGCCCCTGTCGACGCCCACCATGGGCGCGCACGACGATCGGGTGGCTGCCGTGGTCAAGGACGCCCGTCCGACCGTTCTCCTGACGACCACCGCCATCGCGGACGCGGTGGCGGCATACGCGACGTCCCAGGACGGTGCGCCCGCGCCCGTCGTCCTCGAGATCGACGGCCTGGATCTCAGCGTGCGGCGCCGGTCGACGTCACGTCGCGAAACCCCGCCCGAGACTGCGTATCTGCAGTACACCTCCGGATCGACCCGCACGCCCGCCGGTGTGATGGTGTCCCAGCGCAACCTGTTCGCCAACTTCGAGCAGCAGGTGGCGGCCCTGCTCAGCGAGTACGGCAAGGTGGCGCCACCGGGAACGACGGTGGTGTCGTGGTTGCCCTTCTATCACGACATGGGGCTCATTCTCGGGATCTGCGCACCCATCCTCGGTGGGTGGCATTCGGTATTGATGAGCCCCATCGCATTCCTTCAGCGTCCGGCCCGATGGGTTCAGCAGCTAGGTCGCCGGACGCGGGTCCTCACGGCGGCCCCCAACTTCGCGCTCGACCTCGCCGCGGCGCGGACCAGCGACGACGACCTGGAGGGCGTCGACCTTGGTGACATCCTGGCGATCATCTGCGGAGCCGAACGCGTACAACCCGTTTCGGTGAAACGGTTCACGCAGCGCTTGGCGAAGTTCAACTTCCCCGGCAAGGTCATCCGCCCCTCCTTCGGACTCGCCGAGGCGACGCTGTTCGTGGCGACGCGCGAACCTGGCGAACCGCCATCGGTGATCGCGTTCGACGCCGAGAAGCTCACCGCGGGCATGGCCAAGCGCAGCACCGCGGGAACATCGCTCATCAGTTACGGCATGCCCGAATCGCCACTGGTGCGCATCGTGGACCCCGACAGCCGCCTCGAGGCGCCGGCCGGGACGGTCGGCGAGATCTGGGTGCACGGCGACAACGTGTGCGCGGGGTACTGGAACAAGCCCGACGAGACCGAGGGCACCTTCCGAGGTGTCATCGCAAATCCCGCCGACGGAATTCCCACTGAGATGTGGCTGCGCACAGGCGATTTGGGGTTTTTCTCGGACGACGAACTCTTCATCGTCGGCCGCATCAAGGATCTGCTGATCGTCCGCGGACGCAACCACTACCCCGATGACATCGAGGCGACCGTAGGGGCCGTCTCCGGCGGGCGCGTCGCCGCCATCTCGGTCGAGGACGACGCCACCGAACAACTGGTGGCGATCATCGAGGTAAAGGAGCGGGCGACCCCCGAGGAGACCTTCGAGAAGTTGTCGAACGTGAAGAGCGAAGTCACGTCGGCGATCTCGCAGGCGCACGGCATCAGTGCCGCCGACCTGGTGCTGGTCGCACGCGGCTCCATTCCGATCACCACCAGCGGCAAGATCCGCAGGCAGGCATGCGCGGAGCAGTATCGTCAGGGCCGCTTCGTCAGGCTGGACGGCTGAGCGCCATGGTCACCCGACGAAACATCAACGGCACAGCGATGATTCAGCTTGCCACCCTCCTCACGGAAGCGCTATCACCGTGATCGAGGTCGACGGTATTGCCAAGACGTTCGGCCCGCTTCCCGCCCTGCGCGATGTCAGCTTCTCCGTGCCGAAGGGTTCTGTCTGCGGACTACTTGGTCACAACGGCGCGGGCAAGACCACCATCGTCAAGATCCTGTCCACGTTGCTCGAACCCAGCGGCGGCCGGGCAACCGTCGCCGGTTACGACGTGGTCGAGAATGCCGCACAGGTCCGGGAGAGCATCGGAGTCACGGCCAGGACGCGGCACTGGACCTCGCACTC
>JAOPWT010000515.1 GCA_025965555.1 Mycobacterium sp. | reverse complement strand
ATGGCCAACCCCTCGACGACACAAGCGCGCATCGTCGTCGATGAACTGATTTGCGGCGGCGTCCGCGACGTCGTTCTCTGCCCCGGTTCCCGCAATGCGCCGCTGGCCTTCGCCCTGCATGACGCGGACCGCGCCGGGCGTCTGCGGTTGCACGTGCGCATCGACGAACGCACCGCCGGGTACCTCGCGATCGGTCTGGCCGTCGCCGCGGGCGCACCCGTATGCGTGGCCATGACGTCCGGCACCGCGGTGGCCAACCTCGGGCCCGCCGTGGTGGAGGCCAACTACGCGCGCGTGCCGCTGGTCGTGCTCAGCGCCAACCGTCCCTATGACCTGCTGGGCACCGGTGCCAACCAGACGATGGAACAACTCGGCTACTTCGGCACCCAGGTCCGGGCCACCATCAGCCTCGGCCTGGCCGAGGGTGCCACCGAGAAGATGGCTGCCCTCAACGCCCAGTGGCGCTCGGCGACGTGTCGAGTTCTGGTGGCCGCCAAGGGATCTCGCAGTGCCAACGCCGGCCCGGTGCAGTTCGACATCCCGCTGCGCGAGCCGTTGGTGCCCGACGCCGACACGTCGGGCGAGTACGCCCCGGAGGGCAGACCCGACGGGCGTCCGTGGACCTACACGCCTGCCGTGACGTTCGACCAGCCCCTGGACATCGACGTCACTCCGGACACCGTCGTGATCGCCGGGCACGGTGCCGGCGCCCACCCCAACCTGGCCGGACTGCCCACCGTCGCCGAACCGACCGCACCCCCCGCCGCCAACCCACTGCACCCGTTGGCGTTGCCGTCGCTGCGGCCGCAACAGGTCATCATGCTGGGCCGCCCGACGCTGCACCGGCCGGTGTCGGCGCTGCTGGCCGACTCGTCGCTGCCGGTCTTCGCGCTCACCACGGGCCCCCGCTGGCCGGACGTGTCGGGCAACTCGCAGGCGACCGGTACGCGGGCGGTGACCACCGGGACGCCCGACGCCGCGTGGCTGCAGCGCTGCAAGGACGCCAATGCCCACGCCGTCGAGACGGTGCGCGCCCAGCTGACCGCCCACCCGCTGACCACCGGTCTGCACGTCGCGGCTGCGGTCGCCGACGGGCTGCGGCCTGGCGACCAGTTGGTCCTCGGCGCGTCCAATCCCGTCCGTGATGCGGCGCTGGTCGGGCTCGACGCCCAAGGCATCCAGGTGCGCTCCAACCGTGGCGTGGCGGGTATCGACGGCACGGTGTCGACGGCGATCGGCGCGGCCCTGGCGCACGAGCGCTCGGGCGGGCGCAGCCGCGCTGACGACGACTACGTGCCACGCACGATCGCGTTGATCGGCGACATGACGTTCGTCCACGACAGCTCGGGGCTGTTGATCGGACCCACCGAGCCGACCCCCAAGAGCCTCACCATCGTGGTGTCCAACGACAACGGTGGCGGCATCTTCGAACTGCTGGAGCAGGGCGACCCGAGGTTCTCCGACGTCTCCTCGCGCGTCTTCGGCACCCCCCACGACGTCGACGTCGGCGCGCTGTGCCGCGCGTACCACGTCGACTGCCGTCAGGTGGAGCTGGACGGTCTCGGTGACGCACTCGACGAATCGTTCGACGGTATGCGCGTTCTGGAGGTGAAGGCCGACCGCTCGTCGCTACGCGCGCTGCACGCATCGATCAGGGCAGCCTTGTGAGAACCCTTGCGGGCAACCTGCTCCGCTGGGTGAAGGCGCTGTGGCAGAGCCTGATTCCGCACCTTTACGGCGATCGCAGCGAGACGCGATCGCAACGGATCATCCGGCGGGTGCGCTTCGGCGTGGTCATCGTCGCCTGTCTGGTGACGCTGCAGTCGATCCTGTTGGTGCTCGGCGCCTGGCGCGACGACCACCAGATCGAAGCCAACATGGGCGTGGCCGCCGCGGAGGTCCTCGATGCCGGTCCGCGCCGGTCGACCATCGAGTTCGTCACACCCGATCGCGTCACCTACCGCCCGGAGCTCGGCGTGCTGTATCCATCCGAACTGGACACGGGCATGCGGATCTACGTCGAGTACGACAAATCGAACCCGGATCTCGTTCGCGTGCAAGACCGTAACGCCTCGCTGTCGATCATCCCCGCCGCGTCGATCGCGGTGTTGGCATGGTTTGCGGCGGCCGGGATACTGGGCCTGTTGGTCTTCGTCCAGCGTCGGCTGGACCGTCAGGACGCCATCAGCTTGGACAGCCAGTCGTTGTCGTAGATGTCGAGCTTCCTGCCGGCATTGAGATCGAAAACTGTTGGCGTGCCAGTGTTCAACGGATCGACCTCGTATAGGTACTCGAAGTTCGTCGACTCCATGTCGGCCAGGTCGGACGCACTCTTCTCGGTGGCCCCCGTCTCGATCTCGTGGACCTGGAAGCCGGGAATGTCGGCCTTGCGGGCGAAGTCGGCCATGTCGTCGTCCGACGGCCCGGCGGTGCGTGGCTGCTGATGGGACCACAGCTGCTCGACGAAGCGCTGGAACTGGCGCCCGGTCGCGGAGACGGCGTCCTCGCCCTCGCCACCGGTGGTGGCCGCAGCGAACAGCGCATTGGCGACGCGCCCCGAATGCCCGTCGGTGGCAGGGGTGTCCAGGAACGTCATCGGCCGGTAGGTGATCGCGAGTTGGCCCGCGCCGATGTAGTACGCGAACTGATCCCCGAAGTCGTGTTGCAGGTCGGCGCAGTGGGTGCACTGCGGTTCGGTGTAAATCTCCAGTTGGATGGGAGCGTCCTCGAGCCCGGCCCGGATGCCGAACTGGTCCTGCGTCATCTCGACCAGTGGGGGATTGAGATCGCCCTGGGCAATGCCACCGACGGCCCGGCTGCACCCGCTCAACGCGACGACGAGGCTGAGCGCCACGGCAATGGTGACGTGCTTGCTGCGCATCCCCGCATTCTCCACTGCGTGGGGCACCTGCAGGAAGGGTTCCGCGGGTAATGAGGTACTCGCCAGACTTCGCGTGTCGTATCCCTGTTGGCAACCTTCAGGACAGTCGAGGGTGTCAACCTTCTGGGGTGCGCGTTGCGATCGTCGCAGAGTCCTTCCTGCCGAATGTCAACGGAGTCACCAACTCGGTGCTTCGGGTGATCGAGCATCTCCGCCGCACGGGGCACGAAGTCCTGGTGATCGCGCCGGACGCCCCCAACGGACAGCCGCCTGCCGCTCGGGTCCATGACGGCGTTCGCGTTCACCGGGTTCCGTCGAAGATGTTCCCGAAGGTCACCTCGCTACCCCTGGGTGTGCCGCGTCCCAGGATGGTGGGAGTGCTACGGGGATTCGGACCGGACGTCGTTCATCTCGCGTCACCCGCCCTGCTCGGCTACGGCGGACTGCTCGCTGCGCGGCATCTTGACGTGCCGACGGTGGCCGTGTTCCAAACGGACGTCGCGGGTTTCGCGCAGAGCTACGGCGTGGGAGTGATGTCGCGCGCCGCTTGGGCGTGGACGCGGCACCTGCACGGAAAGGCCGACCGCACCCTCGCGCCGTCGACGTCGGCGATGGAAAATCTTGTCGCCCATCACGTTCCGCGCGTGCACCACTGGGGCCGCGGTGTCGACGTGACGGGGTTCGTCCCCTCGGCGCGTGACGACGTGCTGCGGTCGCGCTGGTCACCGTCGGGCAAGCCGATCGTCGGCTTCGTCGGCAGGCTGGCACCCGAGAAGCACGTCGAACGGCTGGCGGTGCTCGCGCGGCGCGAGGATCTGCAGCTGGTGATCGTCGGCGACGGGGTCGACCGGCCGAAGCTCGAATCCGTCATGCCGTCAACGATTTTCACCGGCGCGCTGTACGGGACCGAACTGGCCGCCGCGTACGCCAGTATGGACGTCTTCGTTCACGCCGGCGAGCACGAGACGTTCTGCCAGACCGTCCAGGAGGCGATGGCATCGGGGGTGCCCGTCATCGCGCCCAATGCGGGTGGGCCGCGCGATCTGGTGACTCCCATGCACACCGGCTTGCTGCTGAGCGTCGACGAATTCGAAGCCAAGCTGCCCGGCGCCGTCGACCATCTTCTCGCCGAACGGCAGCGCTACTCGCTGGCGGCCAGGCGCAGTGTGGTGAGCCGCACCTGGCCCGCCGTCTGCGAGCAACTGCTGGGTCACTACGACGCGGTGCTCGGCCGTCGTGGCGTGCGCGCCGCCTGACCCTCCCCTTCCCCGCGAGCAGACGCAAGTGTGCCGTCGCGACGGCGTGTCGCGGCACCTTTGCGTCTGCTCGCCCGTGTCAGCCCTGGGCCAGCTCGGCGACGGGCTGCCATTCCTCCCACGTCGCCAGGCGATTCTCGTAGTCGGCCTTGGCGATCTGCAGCGGCGCCGAGCCGAAGAACACCCGCAGCGGGGGCTTCTCGGCGTCGACGATCTTCATCACGGCGGCGGCCGACGCCTGCGGGTCGCCCTGTTTGTTGGTGCGCTGCTCGCGGACCCTCTGCGCCTGCGCGTGTGCCTCGGCGTAGGCGGGAAGCTCGGCGGCCTTCTTCGACGACGAGCCGCCCCAGTCGGTGGAGAACCCGCCCGGCTCGATCAGCGTGACGTTGATGCCGAACGACGCGACCTCGGTGGCAAGCGTCTGCGAGAAGCCCTCGAGCGCCCACTTCGACGCGTGGTAGATGCCGACGTTGGCGAACGCACTGATCCCGCCGATGGAGGACACCTGGATGATGTGGCCGCTGCGCTGCTCCCGCAGGAACGGCAGCGCGGCCTGGGTGATCCACAGTGCGCCGAAAACGTTGGTCTCTATCTGATCGCGGGCCTCGGCCTCGGAGAGCTCCTCGATGAAGCCGAACTGGCCGTAGCCGGCGTTGTTGACCACGACGTCGAGCCGCCCGAAGTGGTCGTGGGCCTGTGCGACGGCGGCGAAGTCGGCCTCGCGGTCGGTGACGTCCAGCTCGATGGGCAGTAGGGCCGCGCCGTACTTGGCGACGAGGTCGTCGAGCGTCGCGGTGTCACGGGCGGTCGCCGCCACCTTGTCACCCCGCTCCAGCGCGGCGATCGTCCATTCGCGGCCGAAGCCTCGCGACGTCCCGGTGATGAACCACACCTTCTCAGCCATGCCTGTCTCCTCTTCGAATTCCGTCACTTCTCCCGCGAACAGCCGCAAATGTGCGCGACGCGCCGAGAGTTGCGGCACATTTGCGTCTGCTCGGCGGAAGGCCTGCGCGTCATACCAACGCCTCGATGGGTTACCCATTCCCGCCACGTGCACATTCACAGGTAGCGTCGATCTCGTGAGCCGCGCGACGTTGGAGAAGGACCCTCGTGAGGTGGCGTCCATGTTCGACGCCGTGGCGCGGCGCTACGACATCACGAACACGGTCCTCTCGCTCGGGCAGGACCGGCTCTGGCGACGGGCGACGCGGTCGGCGCTGCAGATCGGCCCCGGCGACGCGGTCCTCGATCTGGCCGCGGGTACCGCGGTGTCGACGGTCGAGCTCGGCCAGTCCGGGGCGTGGTGCGTCGCTGCGGACTTCTCGGTCGGCATGCTGGCGGCCGGCGCGGCCCGGCCCGTGCCCAAGGTGGCCGGTGACGCGACGAAGCTGCCGTTTGCCGACGGCGTGTTCGATGCGGTGACCATCAGCTTCGGGCTGCGCAACGTGGTCGATCACACCGCGGGGCTGCGGGAGATGGCGCGCGTTACCAAGCCCGGCGGCAGGTTGGTGGTGTGCGAGTTCTCCACGCCGACGAATCCGTTGTTCGGCACGCTCTACAAGGAGTACCTGATGAAGGCGCTCCCTTCAGTGGCCCGCGCGGTGTCGAGCAACCCGGACGCCTACGTCTATCTGGCCGAGTCGATCCGAGCCTGGCCCGATCAGGCCGCGCTGGCGCGGCGCATCACCGACGCCGGGTGGTCGGCCGTGCGGTGGCGCAACCTCACCGGCGGCATCGTCGCCCTGCACGCCGCCACCAAGCGCTAGAACCCGCCCCTAAACCCGGCCGAGTCAGCCCGCACCGCCCCGCCGAACGTGGATTACCCCCACGCCCTTCGCCAGAAGGCGTGGGGGTAATCCACGTTCGGCAAAATGGGCGCAAGGGGCCTAGACGTGCTGGGAGATCCGCGCGTCGACGTCGACGCTCATCCGCTCGGGCACCGCGCCGGCCCGCGCACATGCCGTCTGCACCAGATCCGGGGACTCCGCCGCGAACACGCCGTAGAGAACCTCGTCGGTGGGCACGGCGAGGGTCAGCAACAGCCACACCGGGGAACCCTCGGCACACATGCTTGCTGTCGAATCGTCGAGTTCGGCGACCATGTCGTCGATGACTTGCCGCGTCAGGTCCGGCCGATACCACTCCACCAGGTACCGGGTCGCGATCGAGACGGCTGAACTCATTGCGCAACGGTACGGGTGGTTTGCAGAAAGATAATCGGGGTAAACCCTAGAGTTCACCCGATTTCAGCTTCACTGCGAGCTGTGCGCGGGACCGGATACCCAACTTCCGGTAGATCTGGGTCAGGTTTGCTTCGACGGTCTTCAGACTGATGAACAGGGCCGCCGCGACGTCGCGATTCGTCATCCCGGAGGTGGCCAACTCGGCGATCTTCTGTTCGGTGGCGGTCAGCGCCACCGTCTGCGGCGTCGGCGCCTTCGTCTGGCTGAGCTCGTCGCGGGCCTTCTCGGCCCACAGCAGTGCCCCCATCCGTTCGAACTCGCGCAGCGCCTCCCCGAAGGTCTGCGCCGCGGCCTGCTTCAGCCGCATTCGACGCTGCAACTGCCCGAGGAAGAGCAGGGTGCGGGCCCGGTCGAAGGGCATCGGTAGACGGTCGTGCTCCGCCATTGAGGTCGTGACGGCTCGCATCGCCGCGTCGAGGTCACCCTTGGCCGCCCACCACATGCCGCGGCACCTGGCGCCGGTCGCCAGCAGCCACGCACGGTCCAGTCGGCGGCCGTCGGTCTCCAGCTTTTCGATCAGGGGTTCGGCCTCGGTGAGCCGCCCCGCACTGATCAGTGCCTCGATCGCGTCGGGGATGTGATCGACGTTTCTGATCTCGTTGCCGGGCAGGAACCCGAACGCGTCGACGAGTGGCTGCAGGATGGTCAGCGCCTCCGCTGGGTGGCCCAACGAGATTTCCAGGAAGCCCAGAGTGGTAGTCGCGCGGATCGCGAGCTGTGGTGTGCCGCTTTCGGTCGAGATCGCAAGCGCTGCTTGGGCATCCCTGCGGGCATCGGCGACCCGTCCCAGGTGGGCTGCCACCGTGGCGCGGATCGCCAGCGCCACGCCCCGAAGGTTCTGCGTGTCAATGTGTTCGGCGCGCTCGATGGCCTCTTCGGCGACCGCCTCCGCGGCGGCGAAATCGCCCCGCCACACGTCCGCAAGAGCGGTGTGGGCATCGAACATCATCACGTCGCTCTCGGCCCCGCGGTCCAGGCAGAGCTGGCGAACGGCGATGGTCTCCAGTCGCGCTGCCTCGAGCTCACCCGTCCATGCGTGAGTGATCGCCCTGACGGCACAAGCCCGGAACTGCATGGGAACGTCGGCGTCCATGTCTTCCAGCTCGAGTGCCCGCTGCAGACTCTGTTCGTCGACGCCGTCGCCACGCGTGCACCTCGCCAGGACCGACATCGCGAGCACCTGGCTGGTGAGCTCCGGCATCGACAGTTCGCGCGCCCGTTTCAACGCCGCGTCGCTCTGGCGCACGGCGTCATCCAACTTGCCCGAGTACAAGTACGCGAAGGATGACAGCAGCAGAATTCGCACGATCAGGGCATGGTCGTCCTCGGCGTTACTGAGTGCGCGGTCGAGCAGTTCGATCGCGTCGAGCAGTCCGTCGTCGTAAATCCGCATGGCCGCAAGCAACTGCAAGCCGGACGCACGAAGCGGTCCTGGCGGAAGTTGTTCGACCGTGGGCTTGAGCAGTTCGTCGGCACGTTGGGACTCGCCCGCGCGGAAGTGGTGCTCGGCGCACTGGATCCGGCGTGCCGCGGTGTCACCGCCGAGGTTGATGGCGAGGTCCAACAGTTCGGCCGCGGCAGCAGGCGCCCCGCGGGCCCGGGCATCATCGGCCGCCGTATCCAACGCCAGCAATGTCGCGGGGTCTGCGCTCGACGCGGCCAATGCCAGATGGCGCGCACGCGCCTCGGGCTGCTCGACCTTGTCGGCAAGGGCGCGGTGCATCTGTCTGCGGCGGGCGGGTCCGACGACGCTGTACACGCCACGGGCTAACAGCGGATGGGCAAATCGCACACGATTTCCTTCGATGTGCACGATGCCGTTGGTCTCGGGTACTTCGAGGAGCTCGACGACGCGTTCGGCCGTCTGATGGGTGACGTCGGCGAGCAGGTCGACGGTGGGTGCGCCCACGCTGGCCGCGGCCAGCAACACGGTTTGGGTGTCCTCGCCGAACTGGTCGAGGCGCGAGCGGACGAGATCGGCCAACGACCCGGGCAGCGCGGCTTCGGCGATGCTCGACTGACCGTCGATGGCCCTGGCCAATTCGAGTGCGTAGAACGGGTTGCCGCCAGAGAGTTCACTGATCCGGACGATCGTCGGCCGGGAGAACGAGCGGCCCAGGCGGCTGCTGATCACCTTGCGCAGTCCGCCAAGGCTGAGGGGGCCGACGTGGATGCGTTCGACCCCGTCGAGCCGGTTCAGTCTCAGCCACTCCGTGCCGTGCCTGCCGTCGGCTTCGGTGCGTTCGGTGACGAGCACCCCGACCGTTCCCTTGAGCCGTCGCGCGGCGAATGCCACCACGGCCTGACTCGAGGAGTCCAGCCACTGCACGTCGTCGATCGCCACGATTACCGGTCCGTCGGTGGCGAGTCGGTCGACGAGGGCCAGGAAGGCCGAGGCGACCACGCGCTCATCGGTGACCGGCCCCGTGCCGTCACCTTGCAGCAGCACCCGGTCGATCGCTACCCGCTGCAGGTGCGGCAGGGCGTCGACGACCTCGGCGTCGACACCTTCGAGGAGGTCGGCGAGCACCGCATACGTCAGCCCGGATTCGGCCTGGCCAGCCCGTGCCAACAGGACCCGAAAGCCGGCCTCGCGGGCCTCTTCCAAGGCGCCGAGCCACAGCGTCGTCTTCCCGATGCCCGCTTCGCCCTCGATGACGAGAGCGGATGGATGCCGCTCGGTGGACTCGAAGAATGCCGCGATCGCACGCGACTCCGTTGTCCGGCACACCCCTGAGCGCACCATGCCCCGCCCCCCAACGTCCCTCACGCCCCCTAGCGCTTCTTCCCCATCCCCACGTCCGGCAAAGGCTAAACCGAATGTGACTTACGCCATCGCCAATTTTATTCGCTCACGGTGACATTTGGCGGTGTCTAGAGAAGTAGGGAAGTTGGCGAGGCGGAAATCGAGGTCGATCTTGCCGTAGTCAATGGCGGTTGCGTCGTCGAATGCAACCATTGCAGCAAACTCACTCAGCGCCGCTCAGCTAAACGGCTTACGCGCGTCGATCCGTCGCGAGCTTGCCCCCGCGCCCCGCCAAATCCGGGCAACCCAATCTTGGTCCTCGTCGGTGACCAGATTCCCCATCACGCGCACGGCAACCTCCATGAGGAAGTGCGAGCGCATGGCGACGGGCCCGACGGCCGGCAGGAAGCGCGGGATCGTCAGAAGCAGTGCAAGCCGTCGCGCCACGGAGAACCCGCGGGCGTAGTGCCGATGGAGTTCGGCTGGCCACGCCTGGGTCAGGTCGCCGGTGCCGAGCAGTTCGGCGGCCAGCCGGCCGGTCTCGAGGCCGTAGTCGATGCCCTCGCCGTTCAAGGGGTTGACGCACGCCGCGGCGTCTCCGATCAACATCCAGTTCGGCCCTGCGACACCGGATACCGCGCCGCCCATCGGCAGTAGCGCCGACAGCCCTGCGCGTGGCTCACCCGAGAAGCCCCACTCGTCGCGCCGGAGGTTGGCGTAGTGCGACATGAGCGGGCGCAGTGCGGCATCGGCAGGCCGCTTCGAGGTGGCAAGGGCGCCGACGCCGATGTTCACCTCGCCGTTGCCGAGGGGGAAGATCCAGCCATACCCGGGCAGCACCTCGCCCGCGGGGGAGCGCAGTTCCAGGTGCGAGGTGATCCACGGTTCACTGCTGCGCGGGCTGGCGAGGTAGCCCCGGATCGCCACGCCGTAGACCGTCTCCCTGTGCCACTCGCGGCCGAGCACCCGGCCGAGGGTCGAGCGAGCGCCATCGGCGACGATCAGTTCCTCGCAGCCGATCGTGGTGCCGTCATCGAGAGTGACCGACGTCGCGCGTCCGCGTGAATCATGCGACACCCCAACGGCTTTGACGCCAAGCAGCATCTTCGCCCCGTCATCGACGGCGACGCAGCGGATGCGCTCGTCGAGCTCTGTCCTTGGGACGGCGCTGCCGGTCGCCGGGAACGACGGGCCCGGCCACTCGATCTCGACGTCGGCGCCGAAGCCCGACATCCGCAACCCGCGGCTGCGCACCTTGCCGTCCAGCCACGGGCCAAGGCCGAGCAACTCCAGTTCGGCGACCGCGCGCGGGGTGAGACCGTCGCCGCACGCCTTGTCTCTTGGGAACTGCTGAGCGTCGATCACCAGCACGTCACGGCCGTTGCGAACCGCCCACGCGGCGGCGGCGGAACCGGCGGGCCCGGCGCCGATCACGACCACGTCGGCCTTTTTGCCATCCCAGGTCGGTTCGCTGCTGCCCTCCGTGAAGGTGTCCACGTTGCCCAGTATGTTGGACCAATGAAGACACCAGCGACCGTGGTCGCGGGCGTGGACTTCGGTGACGCAACGTTCGCGGCGAGTGTTCGCGACGGCGTGGCGCGCATCGAGGACCTCATGGCCACTGAGCTGGGCAAGGCCGACGATTTGATGGCCGAGGCGGTCCAGCACCTCTTTCAGGCCGGCGGCAAGCGGTTCCGTCCGCTGTTCACGGTGCTGTCGGCGCAGCTGGGCCCCGAGCCCGACGCGTGGCAGGTCACCGTCGCGGGCGCCGTCATCGAGTCGGTGCACCTCGCGACGCTCTACCACGACGACGTGATGGACGAGGCTCAGGTGCGCCGCGGCGCGGACAGCGCCAACGCCCGCTGGGGCAACAACATCGCGATCCTGGCGGGCGACTACCTCTTTGCGACGGCGTCGCGACTGGTGTCGCAGCTCGGCCCTGACGCGGTGCGCGTCATCGCCGACACGTTCGCGCAGCTGGTCACCGGTCAGATGCGGGAGACCAGGGGTGCCGCCGAGGGGGTCGACTCCGTCGAGCACTACCTCAAGGTGGTCTACGAGAAAACGGCCTGCCTGATCGCGGCGTCCGGCACCTTCGGCGCGACGTTCTCCGGAGCCGACCAGGAGCAGATCGAGCGGCTCGGCCGTCTCGGCGGCATCGTCGGCACCGCGTTTCAGATCTCGGACGACATCATCGACATCGACAGCGATCCCGAGCAGTCGGGCAAGGTGCCGGGCACCGACCTGCGCGAGGGCGTGCACACATTGCCCGTGCTGTACGCGCTGCGCGAGACCGGGCCCGCCGCCGACCGGTTGCGCGAGTTGCTCAAGGGCCCCGTCGAGGACGACGCCGACGTTGCTGAGGCGTTGGCGCTGTTGCGTTCGTCACGGGGCATCGTCCAGGCCAAGGAGACCGTCGCCGGATACGCCGCGCAAGCCCGCGATGAGCTGGCCAAGCTTCCCGACGTGCCGGGACGGGTGGCGTTGGCCAACCTCGTCGACTACACGGTCAATCGACACGGCTGATTGGAACCACAGACGGAGTCCCGCGCGTTGGTTCAGCGAATGACTTCCATGGTTTGAGTAGTCGGTGGGTTGAGTAGGAGGGCCGCGATGACTTGGCATCCAACCGCGAACCGGTTCAAGACGTTCCTGTTGTTGGTCGTCTTCTCCGGGCTGATCGTGTTCGTGGGCGCGCTGTTCGGCAGATCGATCATGTTCCTGGCCGTGCTGTTCGCCGTCGGCATGAACGTCTGGGTCTACTTCAACAGCGACAAGTTGGCGCTGCGCGCCATGCACGCGCAACCGGTCAACGAGGTTCAGGCCCCGGTGATGTACCGGATCGTCCGCGAGTTGGCGACCACGGCCCATCAGCCGATGCCGCGGCTGTTCATCAGCGACACCGCGGCGCCCAATGCGTTCGCGACGGGGCGCAATCCGCGCAACGCCGCAGTCTGCTGCACCACCGGGATCCTGGACATCCTCGACGAGCGGGAGTTGCGCGCCGTGCTTGGCCACGAGCTGTCGCACGTCTACAACCGCGACATCCTGATCTCCTGCGTGGCCGGGGCGATGGCGTCGGTCATCACCGCGCTGGCGAACCTCGCCTTCTTCGCGAGCATGTTCGGAGGCAATCGGGACGGCGGCACGAATCCCTTTGCGATACTGCTGGTTTCGCTGCTCGGCCCCATCGCGGCGACCGTCATCAAGCTGGCGGTGTCACGTTCGCGGGAGTTCCAGGCCGACCAGTCCGGTGCCGAGCTGACCGGTGACCCGCTGGCTTTGGCGAACGCGCTGCGCAAGATCAGCAGGGGCGTGGAGCTGGCGCCGTTGCCGCCCGAGCCGCAGCTCGCCGATCAGGCGCACCTGATGATCGCGAACCCATTCCGGGCGGGCGAGAAAATCGGCAAGTTGTTCTCGACGCACCCGCCCATGGCGGAGCGCATCGCGCGACTCGAGCAGATGGCGGGCCGCGGGCCGGGGCAGTACTGATGGTGTGACGGATGAGACGCCTGTGGGTGCGGTATTGCTGCACGTCGCGTCGTCACCATCTAGGGTGAGCCTGTGCTGACCAGAATCTTGATCGGCCTGGTGGCTGCGGGGGCAGCCGTGATCGGTGTGCCGGGAGTGGCCGCCGCCGATCCGGATCCAGCGCCGCCTCCGCCACCGCCGCCCTTCAACGTGGCCGCACTCACGCCCGTGAAGCCCTCGGACTTCGCGATGCAGAACAGCGAGTACTACGGATTCGCGGTGCCTGGCGACATCGCCTGCGGCATCAGTCGCGGCACCGGCCGGTATGGCTGCAGCGGCCCGATCCCCGCGGCGCCGGACGGGGCCAACGTCGTCACGGGCGGACAACAGGGCCCACCCGGATTCGCCAACGACAACCGGCCGCTGTTCGTCTTCGACGGCCTCCCGAACCGGCTACTTCCCGGGTCGCGCATCAGCTTCCGCGACGTGACGTGTGGAACGGACGGCACGTCGACCGTCTGCAGTAACTCGTTCGACGGGAGCGGCTTCGTCATCAGCCCCAGCGGCAGCTTCGTCCTTGGGCCGACGAATCCGCTGCTGCTGAACACCGGCGACGGGCACAACCCGTACTTCAACTGACGGGTCGGTCCTAGAAGCCGGAGCCATGCACCTCGTGGCCCGGCTTCTCCGCAGCCAGGCCGCGATAGGCGTCCTCGACGGTTGATCCGTGGTTGACCACGCCGTCCACCTCACGCGCGATCGGCATGTTCAGTCCGTACTCGCGCGCGAACTCCATGATCACGCTGGCGGCCTTGACGCCCTCGGCGACCTGGTTCATGGACTCGATGATCTCCTCGATCGACTTGCCGGAGCCGAGTTGTTCGCCGACGTGGCGGTTGCGGCTGCGTTGGCTGGTGCAGGTGACGATCAGATCGCCCATGCCCGCCAACCCGGCGAACGTCTCCCGCCTGCCGCCCATCGCCTCGCCGAGCTTGGACATCTCGTTGACGGCGCGGGCCATCACCACTGCGCGGGTGTTCTCGCCGATGCCCAGCGCATAACCCATGCCGCCGGCGATGGCATAGACGTTCTTGAGCGCCCCGGCCATCTCGACGCCGACCACGTCGTCGGTGGTGTAGGTACGGAACCGCTTGGTGCGGAACAGGTCTCCAAGGTTGGCGGCCAGATGTTGGTCCGGCATGGCAAGCACGGCAGCGGCGGCGTAGCCGTCGGCGACCTCACGGGCGATGTTGGGCCCGGCCAGGATGCCGGCGGGATGTCCGGGCAGCACCTCGTCGACGATCTGACTCATCCGGTAGTTGGTGCCCTGCTCGAGGCCCTTCACCAGTGAGACGACCGGCACCCACGGCCGCAGTTCCTTGGCCAACTCGGTCAGCACGCCGCGGAATCCGTGTGACGGCACGCCCATCACGATGACGTCGGCGACCTCGGCGGCTTCGGAGAAATCCGTGGTGGCGCGCAACGAGAGGGCGAGCTCGACCTCGTCACCGAGATACCGGGTGTTGCGGTGGTTGTCGTTGATGTCATCGGCGGTTTGCTGGGAGCGAACCCACTGGAGCGTCGGGCCACGACGGGCGCAGATGGAGGCCACGGTGGTGCCCCAGGAGCCTCCCCCGAGGACGACGACGTTCGGTTCGCGCTGCGCAGGTGCCATGGCGATCAGGGTATTGCCGGAGGCGTCCACGGGAGGCGGGTTTGGTGACGCCGCGCCGTCTTCTTTCACGATCAAGATCAATCATCGGAGCCGTAAATCTCTTTGCTCGCAAGCTAGGCAACGACGGCTCTGCCTAGGTAACATTCGGAGTGCTGGGAACGCGTTCAGGGGGCTATGCTATGTAGCATCGCACACGCGCCTGCTTCATTTACTTAGAAGAATCAGTGAAATCCAAGTTCTCGCCGCGCTGGTCATCGCATGCGCGGGCCTCTTCGCCGGTCTGTTCGCGGGCGTGGCGGCACCGGCGTCGGCTGCCCCTGCCCCTGGCTGCGCACCCGCATTCACCTCGATCCCGTGCACCATCGCGGCCACACCGCACTCGGCGGCCAACCACCA
>JAOPWT010000502.1 GCA_025965555.1 Mycobacterium sp. | reverse complement strand
GTAACTGGTGGCCTGCACGATGGATGGCCGGTCGATGCCGTACGCGATGGCCTGCCGTACCCGCGGATCGTTCCATGGGGCGCGGGCTTCGTTGAGCGCGAGATACCAGTAGTCGTTGCTCGGCGTCACCGCGAGCTTCAGGGAGTCGTCGCCCTTGAGTTGGGAGATGCGCTGTGTCGGTACCGAATCCGTCCAGTCGATCTCGCCTGCCTGCAGCGCCGACAGGGCGGTCGACGGTTCGGTGATGAACTCGAAGGTCACCCCGGGCACCTTCGGGGCACCGCCCCAGTAGTCCGGGTTGGCCTTGAGGACGATCGAGTCACCGCTCTTCTGGGAGACGAACGCGAACGGCCCGGTGCCGACGGGGTGAGTGGCGATCTGGCCGCTCTCGACGTTCTTGCGCGAGACGATCGCCATGCCCTTGAAGCCGCCGATGTTGGTCAACAAATTCGGCGTGGGGTGTTTGACCCGGATGAGGACGGTGTCCTCGCCCGCTGCGCTCACATCGGTGACGGCGCTGAACTTGTCGACGTTGGCCAGTTTTTCGTCGATGATGCGCCGGTAGGAGTACACGACGTCGTCGGCGGTGAACGGGCTCCCGTCCTGGAACGTCACCCCCTTGCGCAGGTGGAAGTTCCACACCAGCTGATCCGGGGACACCGTCCATGACTCGGCGAGCGCGGGGCGCATCTCGAGGTTGGCGTCGGGTTCGACGAGGGTGTCGAAGACGTTCTCCAGCACCTCGAACGAGAAGTAGGCGCTGGTCTTCTGTGGGTCGAGTTGATCGGGCTCGCCCGCGATCGCGGCGATGAGATTGCCCGAACCCTGACCGAGGTCGACGCGCTGGGCAGGCGAACAAGAGACAGCCACGAAAATGGCGACGACCGCGGCGACGACGGCCGCTGTTTGTCGCATTCGCCTCACTCCGTGCGCTATCGCCGGTGCTCAACACCGGGACGTCGATGTTGCCAAAGGCGTCTACCCACTGCACCGCGGTTGCACACGTCACCGTTCGCTGGCCGAGGGTCAGGCCATCTTGTCCCGCATCGCCAGATGCGTCGGTTGCCGATCCCGCTCGATGTGGGCGTAGGCCACCGACTCGGCGACACGCTCGTTGCCGGACGCGATCGCGTCGCGCAGCAGCACGTGATCGTGGAACGCCTCGTCGGCGGGTAGCCCACTGGTGAGGAAGAACAGCCAGGTGATGCGGCCGGAGATCGACTGCATCAACCTGACCATCAGTTCGTTCGACGACGTCTCGATGACGGCCTCGTGAAATGCGGTGCTCGTCCTGGCGATTGCGTACGCGTCGCCACCGTCCACCGTCCGCTGCGCCTCGGCCAGCGCGTGGTTCAGCGTCTCCATCGGCCCGCCGAGCGCCACCTGTCGCGCCGCGTACCGGGCCGCCCCCACCTCCAGGGACAGCCGCACGTCGAAGAGGTCGTCGATGGCCTCGGCATCCCAACGGGACACCACCGCTCCCCGTCGCGGCCGGGAGTGCACGAAGCCATCGCGCTCGAGCCACGGCACCGCCTCCCGCAGGGGTACGCGGGATACGTTGAGCTCCTCCCCGATCCGTTGTTCGGGAAGCCTGCTGCCTTCCGGGTACTGGCCGAGGATGATCCGCTCCCGGACCGTGGAGTAGACGAGCCGCGACAGCGACGGGGTCGAGGGGTCTGCCGTCATCTCCCGGGTCGCTTCGCTCCTGCCCTCCGTACCGTCACCCGCCGATACCGAGCAACGAGAAGTTCAGCTCGTTGGCGCCGATGTTCTGACTCTCGGGCACGCCGGTGAGCCACTTCTGCGCGACCACCCAGTCCTTGTTGTAGGACAGGTTCAGGAAGCAGCCGGTCTGGCCGTAGAGATCGCCTGCCTTCACGTAGGTGGCGGTGTCGCCGGTGCCAAGCGCCTGATCGAGCAGTCCGTTGACCTCCTTGGACTCGCAGCCGAAGTAGTTGATGCCGCCGGAGGCGTCCCAGAAGACGTGGCCCCACATGTACGGGTCGCCGCCGTCGGGGCCGTTGTTGCCGTCGATGAACGCGTCGGGTCCGGTGGGCGGGTCGTTGATCCAGCCGAACACCGTCGAGGTGTCGTAGCCCTGCGCAGATGCGGTGAGCCCGTCGGTCTGCAGGTTCGCCACCACGATGTTGGCCATCGACTGGGCGTTGACGTTTCCGTTGGCGTAGCCGATCACCACGTTCTTGGGCGCGTTGGCCGGCAGTGCCGCCACGTAGCCCTTGAGAGCGCCGCCGTCGAAGGAGATCGCCTGTTTGTCGGCGCCGCCGGGGATCATGCCCTTCGCATACATGGTGGTGGCGACCTCGGACCGCTTGCCGAGGACCTGGTTGACCAGCGTGGCCTGATCGATCGACTTGAGGAAGGCGACGCGGGCGTCGGCGGTCTTGAAGAAGTCATGACTGGGGTTGACCGTCACCAGGGCGCCCTGCAAGGTCGGCAGGAAGTAGTTGGAGGCGTTGGCCGCCTTGGCGTACTTGTCCAGGCTGGAGGACGGCAGGGCCGCGACGATGGTGTCCACGGTGCCGTTGTCGAACGCCAACTCGAGCGCCGATTCGTCTGTGTAGACCGGCAATTCGATCTTCTTGAACGGTGACTTCGGACCCCAGTACCCGTCGTACTGGCTCATTTCGTACTTGACCCCGGTCTGGGCGATGGTCAGCTGGTACGGACCGGTGCCGAGATCGTGTGAGGACAGGTAGGTCTGTGCGTCGTCGGACCCGGCGTTGGCTTTCAGCCCGTCCGGCGACTCCATCTTCGGGCCGAACGGCGAGGCCAAATAGCTCAGGAAGGCGGTGTTCGGCTTGGTGAGGGTGATCACCGCGGTGTAGTCGTCGGGCGTCGCCACGCTCTTGACCGCCTCGACCATGTACGACGCGCCGCCCTTGACCGCGATCCGACGCTTGAACGCGACGTCGACGGCAGCGGCGGTGAACGGCGTCCCGTCGTGGAAGGTCACCCCCTTGCGCAGGTGGAACGTGTACACGTCGTGGGTGGGGTTGACGTCCCACGTCTCGGCCAGGCGCGGCGCGATCTCGACGGTGTCGGTGTTGTTCTTGTACTGGACCAGACCCTCATAGGCATTGATCATGATCGCGGTGCCGTTGTTGGCGTAGTAGATGTCGGGGTCCGGCGGCTGGCCGATGTCACCCAGCAAGCCGACGGTCAAGGTGCCGTCGGTCGGGGCTGACGCGCCACCGCCACCACCGCCCCCGGTCGGCGTGCCGGAACTACAGCCGGCGATGGCGAGAGTCATTGCGGCACAAGCGGCGACGATGCCTGTGCGCAGTGTGCGTGTGAACATGACGGTGCTCCTTCTCATTCGGCGGCTATGCGGGGGTCGGCGACGGCCTGGAGCAGGTCGACGACGACATTGGACAGGACGTAAACCGCTCCAAGCACCAACGTGACCCCGGCGATGGCCGGGAAGTCGGCGACCGGGATGGATGCGGCAAGGTAGTTACCGATGCCGGGCCAGGAGAAGATCTGTTCGACGACGACGACGCCGGCGAACATGAATCCGAGCTGCAGTCCCGCCATTGACAGCGCAGGGCCGATCGCGTTTCGGACGACGTGGTGGACCACCACCTGGGTCTCGGTCAGCCCCTTCGAGCGGGCCGTTCGGACGTAGTCGACACCGAGGACACCGTGCAGCGAGGAACGGAACACCCGGCCGATCGCGACCGCGGGTGCGATGGACAGCACGACCGCGGGCAGCAACAGGTGTTGCAGTGCATCACCGAAGGCGTCGACCTGGCCGTGCATCAGGGTGTCGACCAGTTGCATGCCGAAGGGCCCGGGATCCTGGAAGTCTCCGACTCCCCTGGCGGGCAACCACCCCAGCTGGCCGAAGAACACGATGATGCCGACCAGTGCCAGAAGGAAGGGTGGTGCGGTGGCCAGCAGCAGCAGTACGCCCCGACCAATCGAGGCACCCGGCCAGCGGAGTGCCCCCGACAACGCATACAGCGCCGCCAGCGCCAGGGCGATCAGGAACGCCGCGACGACGAGTTCGACGGTCGCAGGCAGGTAGGTGGCGATGTCGGCGGTGACCGGTTGCCTGGTGCGCAGCGAGCGGCCGAGGTCGCCGGTGACGAGCCCGCCGACGAATCGCACGAACTGCTGGAGCATCGGATCGTTCAGGCCGAGCCGCTGCCGCTCCGCGGCGACCATCTCATTGGAGGCGTTGGCCCCGACGTACGCGCGGGCGGGGTCACCCGGCGACACCGACTGCAGCAGGAAGATGACGAACGAGAGGATCAGCAGGATCAGCACGGCGGTCGACAGCCTGCGGACGAGGAAGGACGCCATGGCTACCTCCGCACCGGGATGAGGCTGCGGATGGCGTCGCCGCCGAGGTTCGCAACGAGGGTCAGCAGCAGCACCGCAAGGCCGGGGATGCCGGGTACCCACCATTGGCTCAGCAGCTGACTCAGCGTGCGGGCGGTGTCGGCGCCGAGTTCGGGCGCAGGTGCCTGCTGGCCGAGCCCGAGGAACGACAGGGCCGCGAGCAACAGCACGACGTTGCCGATGTCCAGGCTGGCGGTGATCACCGCGGTCGGCACCACGCCGGGCAACAGATGGCGCGTCAGAATACGGATCCGCCCGACCTTGGCCAGCTTGGCGGCCTCGACGTGCGGGCGGGCCGCGAGTGCCTTCACCTCGCCGCGCACGATGCGGGCGTAGTAGGGCCACCACACCAGAGCCACTCCCACGAGGGTGTTCGACAGCCCCGAGCCAAGTGCGGCGACGATGGCGATGGCCACCAGCGCGCCGGGCAGCGCGAGGAACAGGTCCGTGATGCGCATGAGCAGCAGCGAGTCGACCCAGCCTCCGGTCGCCCCGGCGACCAGGCCGATGGTGCCACCGATGAGCAGGCCGCTCGCCACCACGACCAGTGCGCTCAGCCAGCTCACCTGAATGCCGATGAGGGTGCGGGACAAGAGGTCTCGGCCGATTCCGTCGGTGCCGAGCAAGTGCCCGGGGCTCAGCGGCGGCAGGTTGAGGGCACCGACCGGCTGGATCGGGTTGTACGGGGCCAGCACCTTGGCGAAGAGGGCGACGAGGGTCACCAGAACCAGCAACCCGACCAGAGCCCACGCCGTCGGCCGCGCGAGGTGGGCCCCCCCGACCGCGACGGGCTTCAGCCGCCAGCGGGGCACCAGTGTGGCTGAGCCGATCCCCAGGTCGCTTCGCTCATGCCCGCCGATCACGAGGCGGCCCCCTCGACGATCTCGGGCACCGCGGCGAGCAGAGTGCGGGTGTAGTTCTCCCTCGGTGCGGAGACCACCTGCTCGGCGGGGCCCAGTTCGACGATGCGGCCGGCCTGCATCACGGCGATGCGATCGCCCATGAGTCGCGCGACCGCCAGGTCGTGGGTGACGAAGAGGACCGTCATGCCGATCCGGGCCCGCAGATCCCTGATGAGGGCGAGCACGCTCTTGGCTAGGGAGGCATCCAGTGCGCTGGTCGGTTCGTCGCACAACAGCACCGACGGCGGGATCATCGTGGCGCGCGCCAGGCCGACGCGTTGGCGCTGCCCGCCGGACAACTCACCAGGGCGGGCCTTGGTGACCTCGGGCGGCAGGTCGACCGCGGCCAGCGCTTCGGTGACGCGATCCCGCACCTCGCCGCGGGACAACTTGAGCGGACGCAACCGCTCCCCGAGTGTCTCGCCGACGCTCAGCCACGGGGTCAGCGACGAGCCCGCATCCTGGAACACCATCTGCGGCCCACCGTCGCCTGCCAGCGTGACCGATCCGGAGGTGGGACGTTCGAGTCCGGCGACGATCCGCAGCAGGGTCGACTTGCCCGACCCGCTCTCCCCGACGATCGCCACCGCCTCACCTGCCGCGATGTCGAGGTCGACGCCATCGACGGCGGCGATCTCCCGCGAACCGCCACGCCCCCGTCGCACGCTGAACGTCCTGCGTAGTTCGCGGATGTCCACCGCAGGTGCGGAATCGCGCTCGGCTGCTTGGGATGTCGAGGTGAAGCGCTCGTCGCGGGGCATCGTCAGGGTCAGTCGGGACGCCAGCAGCGAGCGCGTGTACTCGTGCTGCGGATTGCGCACGACGTCTGCGGCCTTGCCGATCTCGACGAGTTCACCGTGATGGAGTACGGCCAGCCGATCGGCGATCTGGTCCGCGACGCCGAGGTCGTGCGTGATCAGCAGAACCGAGCAGCCGAAGTCGTCGCGCAATTCGCGAAGGAGATCCAACAGCTGCGCCTGCACGGTCACGTCCAGTGCGGTGGTTGGCTCGTCGGCCACGATCAGGCCGGGGCGGGTCGTCTTCCCGTCGCTTCGCTCGCCGCGATCCGCGACCGCGATGGCCGCCATCACGCGTTGCCGCAGGCCGCCGGAGAGTTCGTGCGGGTAGACGCGCAGCCGCAGTTCGGCGTCACGGACCCCGACGGTTTCCAGCAGCCGGACCGACTCGGCGTCGTCATGGGTGGCCTCGCCGATCTGCCTGCCGATCCGCATGGTCGGGTTCAGCGATGTCATCGGGTCTTGAAAGATCGCGCCGAGTACCTCACGACGCACGCGGCGAAGCTCGTCGCGCCGCGCCTTCAGTAGGTTGACTCCACTGACGGTGACCCGTCCCTCGGTCACGGGCTGCGATTCGGGCGGCAGCAATCCGAGCAGGCTGAGCGCGAGAACGCTCTTCCCGGAACCGGATTCGCCAACCAACCCGAGAATTTCGCCGGGCCGGATCTGAAGGTCGACGTGTTTGAGGACCTGGCTGCGGACACCGTTGCGCACCAGCGACAGGGAGAAGTCGCCGACCACCGCCACCGGCTCAGTCACGGAACAACTCCGGCGAATCGAGGACCGCCCGGTGGATTTGGCGCGGCGTGGTCAGCCAGACGCCTTCACTGGCGGCGATGCGCTCGAGGGCCCGACCGACCGCCCGCAGTCGGTACGGCACCCCGCTGATGAACGAGTGCAGCACGACGCTCATCACCAACGGGGTCTGAGCGGCCGCGGCGTGGAGTTCGGCGAACTCGTCGACGATCATGTCGGCGAAGTCGCGTGGGGACACACTGCGCCCGATCATGGTGGACGAGTCGTTGAGCTCCGTGGCATACGGGATGGTCAGCAGCGGGCCGGCCTCGGTGGTCAGCCAGACGGGCTGGTCGTCGAGGCGCAGATCGAGTAAATACTCATAACCACTGGCCACCAACAGCTTCAGCGTGGACGGCGTGTGACTGAGCCAGGGACTCGACCATCCGCCAGGTGCCGCGCCTTCCTCGGTGCGGATGCGGTCGGCGACGTCGGTCAGGTACGCCCGCTCGGCGTCGGGCGCCATCCCCGACAGCGAATCCGAGTTGGAGCGGCCGTGCCCGACGATCTCGGCGTTCGCGGCGCGGGCCGCCTCGAGGACTGCGGGGGCCTCGTCGTAGACGTCGGTGTTCAGCAACACCGTCGGCGGGATGCCAAGGCGCCCAAACAGTTCGAAGAGGCGGAAGGCGCCGATCCGGTTGCCGTAGTCCCGCCAGGCCGTGTTCACCAGGTCTGGTGCGGGCACGTCGGCGAGTACGTCTTCGCTGCGGCCGTCGCCGAACCGGTAGGACTCGATGCCGACGCACACGACCAGCGCGAGCCGGGCACCGTTCGGCCAACTGCCGACCGGCCGGTCCGGGAGCGGGGTGTAGCGGTAGATGGCCGGGCTGGTCGTTCGGTTGATGATCACGGCGCCACCCATCGGTTGAAGCCGACGTCCGTGGCGGCCGCCCTTCGGACGATGTGCTGATACGCGGGGAACAGGCCGGCGGCGCTCGCGCGCGCGTCCTGGATCGCAGGCAGCTTCGCGGCGAACAACTCGCGCGCCTCGTCGAGCAACGCGGTCTCGTCCACGCTGGTGACGTGACCGCGTTCGGCGACCACGCGACCCGCCACCATGGTCAGCACCACGTCGCGGCCGTCCTCGCAGTGCACCAGTTGTTCACGTAGATCGTTGAGTGGGGTGAACGCGATCGCGTGCAGGTCGACCAGCGCCAGGTCGGCGAGCCTGCCCGGCGCGATCACGCCGAGGTCCTCGGCGCGCCGCGTCGCTTGCGCGCCGCCGCGCCACAGGGCGGTGAGAATCTCGGTGGCAGTGGGCCAGTCATCGCTGTCGAGGCCCGCAACGTTGTGGATCAGCCCGGCGGTCTTGGCGACGGTCCAGACGTTGACGGAGTCGTCGCAGATCGCCTCGTCGGTGCCGAGCGCCACGGGGATGCCGCGGGAGATCATGGCGCGCCAGGGCAGTATGCCGCTGCCGAGCCGCAGATTGCTCACCGGATTGTGCACCACCGTCGCACCGGCCGCGGCGATGGCGTCGAGGTCGGCGTCGTCGACCCACACGGCGTGGATCACGTTGGTGTGCGGTTTGAGAAGTCCTGCGGCAGCTGTGTATTGGACAAGGGATCGTCCGGCGAACCGCGTCTGTTCGGTCATCAGGGTGCGTTGCACCTTGGTCTCCAGCATGTGCGCATAGAGCGGAAGGCCGTGGCGCTCGGCGAGGTCGTCCAGCGCCGAGAAGTACTCAAGGCTGACGCGCTGGGGCGCGGAGATCGAGACGGCGGCCCGGATGCGATCGTCGGCTGCCCCGTGCCAGGTGCCGATCAGGTGGTCGTACGCCTCGAGCAGTTGCGCGGCGGGCGCGGGCGCCGCGACTTCGAAGGCTTGCCGCGTGGCGGGATCGAGGTCGCGGAGAAAGGGCAACTTCTCAGCCTCGGCCAACTCCGGCTGATCCAGTGCGAGGAACGCCCGCATCCCACTATCGCGGTAGGCCGAGGCCACTGCGTCGATGATCTCCGGGTCGGGGAACGGCATCAGGAACGCGTCGTCCTGCACGCAGGTGATGCCGCGTTGCAGCATCTCGATGGCACCAAGCATCGTCCGCAGGTAGGCCTCCCGCGGGCTCGGCGTCAGGGCCGGGTCCGACGGCGACTCGAAGAGCATGAACAGTTCGAGCGGCAGACTACGAACCGAGCCCTTGAGGTGGTTGGCCGGCGAGTGGAAGTGCGCGTTGATCAGCCCAGGCACCAAAAGGTGTCGGCAGGCGCCCTCGACGATCCTGGCCTCCGGTGGCGCCGCGAGGTCGACGCCGATCGCGATGATTCGATCGCCTTCGACCAGAACGTCTTTCGGACCGGTCATCGCGGTGGCCGACGCGGCGTCGTAGACCAGCACCTCGCGGAAGAGCACGCTCATCGTCGCTCCTCTTCGCGCAGTTCGAAGGCGGGCAGGTCCGAAACGGCGGCAAAGGTGTTGGCGCGCGACGTGTTCAGACCCATCGCCAGCAGCCCGGTCGCGATGCCGACGGCGGCGGCCACGCCGTCGATGACGGGCACGCCCAACGCCAGGGACAGCGGCTCGACGAGGTCGGCGAGACCTGCGCAGCCCAGCACGACGGCCTCGGCTCCCAGCGCTGCCATCGCGGTCCGGGCTGCCTCGGCGAACGCCTCGAGCAGGTGCGTGGAGCCTCCGACCAACTCCGCGACGGGTACGTCGACGGCGAGCACGGTGCAGCGATGCTCGAGTCCCAGCGCGGCGATGACGCGGTCGGTGTGGGCGATCGTGCGCGGGGGCAGTGTGATGACCACGAATCGATGGGCCACCAGACACGCGGTCTGCAGCGCGGCCTCGGTCATTCCGACGACCGGACACGTGGCGATCTCGCGGGCCGCCTGCACTCCGGTGTCACCGAAGCAGGCGATGACGAATGCATCGGTGTCGGCCTGGTGCTCGCGTACCTGCTGGAGCACTCCGACCGCGCCGATGGTCTCCTCGGCGTGGCTTTCCACGCTGGGTACTCCGACTGACGGGTTGACGCCGACGACCGTCACGCCGGCACCCGAGACTGCCTGTGCCGCAGCAGCGATGGTGTCCGTCAGCTCGCCGGAGGTGTTCGGGTTGATCACGGTGAGCCGCGTCATCGATCGGCCCCACTGGTCGCGGTGACTGCGGCGAGGAGTGCGGTGACGCCCGGGCCACTGACCGCGATCCGGGCTGCCGCTGCGCCGGCGAGTGCCGCGGCGTGAACGTCTCCACTGAGCAGGTGCTCGGCTGCGAACGCACCGCAGAAGGCATCGCCCGCACCGGTGCTGTCCACCGGCTCGATCACGTCCGCGGGGATTTCGACGGGTTCGGGGTGCTCCCTGGTCGCCACCAGGCAGCCCGCGGCGGCGCGCTTGATCACGACCACCCGCGGCCCTAGCCCGAGAAACGTCGCCGCCGCGACGTCCAGGTCCGAACTGCCTGCCAGGGCAGCCGCTTCGACCTCACTGGGCAGGAACACGTCGCAGGCCCGCACGGCGTCCATCAGTGCGGCTTCGTGGCCCGAAATGTAGTCCTCCTGCGGATCGAAGTAGATTGTGGCCGCCGTGCGTTTTCGCAGCCACGCGGCCAGGTCCAGTTGGGCGTGCAGGGCCATCGCGGAGAGCAGCACGCCAGATGCCTCCAGCACGTCGCCGGTGACGTCGGACGGGTGTACCGAAAGCGCCTCGAAGTGCTCCTCGCCGAGGACCAGATCCCACATCCTGCCGTCGGTGTCGTCGTAACGAATGACGTTGCGCACCAAGGGCAGATCGCGCCGGGGTAGAGAGTCGGGGACGGTCCCGGCCGACCGGATCGCGGCGAGCAGCGCGGGAGGTGCGTCGGTACCCAGTGGAGCGAGGATCGTGGGGTTGCCGCCGGCGACTCTGGCGGCGAGCGCTGCGAAGAGGGCGTCGCCTCCGATGGATTCGACCCGCTGCCCGGCCGGGGACACGGCCTCGTCGATGGTGAGGTTGCCGACGCAGATCAGCGGCGCGGGTTCAGTCATCGCGCACCGCCGCGGCGTAGCTGCTCAGGCCGAGGTGATAGCCGATCAACTGGACGGGAAGCAGATAGAGCAGTGGCGACAGCGACTCCGGCACGGGCGGCAGCGTGATCACCCGACCTGCGAGGTCGTCGAAGGCACGCTCTCCTTCGGTGGTCACGACGTAGAGTCGACCGTCCCACCGAAGTGCGTCACGGCCGGTGTCGACGGCGCGCGGCACCGATGGGCCGGACGGCGCGAGAAGGAAGAGCGGCTCCCCCGCCTTCTGCGAGTTGTAGTGGTGGTATTCCTCGACCTGGATGTCCACCGCGTGCAGCGTCGTGCATTCCTTGACCTTCGCCGCACCGACGATCGCCGAGGCGAGGTTCGGGCCTGCGCCGGAGAACAGCACGTTCCGAACTCCCGCCGCGACTTCGGACTCGGCGATGTCCGCGATCAGCGGGTCGATCCGGTCCAGTACCCCGGCCATGTCGTCGGGCAGCCCGGTGAAGGCCGCGCGCAGGGTTGCTGCCTCGATCGGCACCCGCCGCTCACCGACCCGGATGGCGAGTTCGAGGAGCAGTGCCAGCGCCGCGGTGGACGATTGAGTCGGCCACCCAACGCGGGTGGCCTCGATCTTCAGCGAGGTGCTCGCCTCGGTCTGCAGCGTTGAACCGCCGGTATTGGTGATGGCAACGGTATACGATCCGCGATGCTGTGCCATCAGAAGCGCTTCGACCGTCCGCGTCGTCTCGCCCGAGCTCGACAGCGCAATGACCGCCGAACCCTCGTCGACCAGATCCGCTTGGTAGTACGCGAACTCGAGGCTCTGAACGGGCTCGCACGGCACGCCGAGCATGCTCTCCAGCGCCCGCCTGGCGGCCACCATCACGGCGAGTGAGTCTCCGCAGCCGACCAGCACGACCCTGCGCACTCCAGCCGCGAGTCGGTCGGCGATGGCGTCGAGAGTCGTTGCATTGGACTCTAATGTCGCGCGTATCGCCGCCGGCTGGCCGAACAGTTCTGGCCCCGTCGCCTGAACTCGAAAGCGCAGCTTCGGGTCCAACGGGTCGTTGCTGGGCAGGGCAAGGATGTGGGCGCGTTCGGCATCGGAGACACGCTGCACCACTGCCCGCTGACGCGGATCGAGTGGGCTGGTGCGCGGGTTCAGCAGCGGACTCGACGGGGCACTCATCTGACGCAAACGCCCCCGTCCCTGTGTCACAGCGCAGGGCATCCTTTACCGTGCGATTCGCAAACGGTATACCGTTTGTGTTTCCGGGGTGTGACGATCGATGGCAGTCCGATTACCTAATCTCGGGCCGGGCGATGGGCCTGCACCGCGTCAGCGCCACGCTCGTCGCCGGAGGAATATGCTCGCGACGGCGGCACCATCGAACTCCACCAAAGGGCGGCGAGATGACTGAGCACACCCAAGCCGAGCGGATGACGTCGGGCAAGGGCTTCATCGCCGCGCTCGACCAGAGTGGTGGATCAACGCCAAAGGCCTTACGGCTGTACGGGATCGAAGAAGATTCCTATTCCACGGATGCCGAGATGTTCGACCTGATCCACGCAATGCGCTCGCGGATCGTGACGTCGCCGGTCTTCGGCGGGGACCGCGTGCTGGCCGCCATCCTCTTCGAGGAGACCATGGACCGAGACATCGGTGGCAAACCCTCGGCGAGCTACCTCTGGGACGACAAGGGCGTGGTGCCCTTCCTGAAGATCGACAAGGGGTTGGGCGACGCGGCCGACGGCGTGCAATTGATGAAGACGATCCCGGGTCTGGACGACCTGCTGGCCCGCGCGGTCGCCAACGGCATCTTCGGCACCAAGGAGCGTTCCGTGATCGGCGCTGCAGATGCCAAGGGCATCGCCGACGTCGTCACCCAGCAGTTCGACGTGGCCCACCAAGTGCTTTCGCATCATCTGGTACCGATTCTCGAGCCCGAGGTGAGCATCACCATCGCGGACAAGGCGCAGGCCGAAGACATCCTGCGGGACGCGATCGGAGCCCAGCTCGACGGCATTCCCGACGGCCAGCAGGTGATGCTGAAACTATCGCTACCGACGGTCGCCAACCACTACCTCCCGCTGACGAAGCATCCGAAGGTGATGCGCGTGGTCGCGCTCTCCGGTGGCTACTCGCGGGACGAGGCCGACGCGTTGCTGGCTCAGAACACCGGTGTCATCGCCAGTTTCAGCCGTGCCCTGACCGAGGGCCTGTCCGTCCAGCAGTCCGATCAGCAGTTCACCGCGACGCTCGACGCGGCGATTCAATCGATCTACTACGCCTCGGTCGCGGCGTGACGATCTTGGCGGGACCGTCTGGCACGATCGACAGGGTGACCAGCGGATCGGCCGCCTCCCAGAATCTCCGTGACCTCAAGGCGTTGCGCCGCGTCAGGGACAGGATGGATCGGGACTACGCGCAGCCGCTGGACGTCGAGGCTCTCGCCAGCGGTGCGAACATGTCGGCCGGGCACCTCAGTCGCCAGTTCAAGCTCGCCTACGGCGAGTCGCCCTACGCCTATCTGATGACGCGGCGCATCGAACGAGCGATGACGCTGCTGCGGCGCGGTGACCTCAGCGTCACCCAGGTCTGCTTCGCGGTCGGCTGCTCATCGCTGGGGACCTTCAGCACGCGCTTCACCGAACTGGTCGGGATGCCCCCGAGCACCTATCGGGATCAGGCTGCCCGCGCAACGGCGGGGATGCCGTCGTGCGTCGCGAAGCAGGTGACGAGACCGATCAGGAATCGAGAAGCGTTGCTCACGGTGCCCTACATATCGTGACTGGCATGGACACTCCCGACATCAGGATTCACAGCACGTTCCTCCCCCACGAGGACCCGGAGGAATCCCTTGCCTTCTACCGCGACCTCCTCGGCTTCGAAGTCCGCCTCGACGTCGGCGGGGGCGCGATGCGCTGGATCACCCTCGGACCGGCCGACGAGACCGCCACCGCGGTGGTCCTGGTGCCACCGGCCGTCGATCCGGGCATAACCGACGACGAGCGCCGCACCATCACCGAGATGATGGCCAAGGGCACCTACGCCATGCTGATGCTGGCCACCAAGGACCTCGACGGTGCGTTCGCGAAGCTGCAGGCGGGCGGCGCCGAGATCGTCGAGGAGCCGACCGAGCAGCCGTACGGTGTACGCGACTGCTCCGTGCGCGATCCCGCGGGCAACATGATCAAGATCCAGGAGCTGCGTTGAGCATGACCAAGACACCGTCCCAGCTGATCGACGAACGAATCGAAGAGCTCGCCGACTGGCGCGGCGAGATGCTGGCCCGCATCCGCAAGCTCATCAAGGAGGCAGATCCCGATGTCGTCGAGGAGTGGAAGTGGCGGGGCGTTCCGACGTGGTACCACGACGGAATGATCTGCACGGGTGAGACTTACAAGGACAAGGTGAAGGTGACCTTCGCCAAGGGCGCCTCGCTGAGCGACCCGACGGGACTCTTCAACTCCAGCCTCGACGGCAACACCCGGCGCGCCATCGACATCGGTGAAGACGATCGGCTCGATGACGCGGGGTTCACGGCACTCATCCGCGCGGCGGTGGACCTGAACGCCCGATGAGCAGGCACCCGGCCGCCTAGGCTGGCAGCGTGGACTTCGAGCTGAATCGCAAGGATCTGCACGACAGTCGCTTCATCGCGGTCGACCGGCCGTCGCCTGCCAACGGCGAGGCGATGAACTACTGGGCGTTCTTCCCGGCCTCGGACCCGGGCTGGGGCAAGCTCAACGTCTGGGGCTACGCGACAGTCGAGGAGTCCCGACACCCCGACCTCGCCGCGCCGCATCGGCGCAGTCTGCCGTC
>JAOPWT010000496.1 GCA_025965555.1 Mycobacterium sp. | reverse complement strand
CGCTGACCGCCGGAGAAGTTGATCCCACCCTGCGCGACGCGCATCTGCAATCCGTCGGGGTGCGCGGAGACGAAGGAGTCCGCCGACGCTACGCGCAGCGCCCCCCACATCTCGTCGTCCGTGGCGTCGGACTTCCCGTAGCGCAGGTTCTCGGCGACCGTGCCGGAGAACAGGTAGCCGCGCTGGGGCACCAGGCCGATCGCCGACCACAGCGTCTCGACGTCGTAGTCCCTGACGTCGATTCCGTCGACGGCCACCGCGCCGTCGGTCACGTCGAAGAGGCGGCAGATCAACGAGATGAGCGTCGACTTGCCAGAACCCGTCGACCCGACCACGGCGGTGGTGGTACCGGGCCGGGCGGTCAGCGAAATGCCCTGCAGCACGGGCCGATCGGCGCCTGGATAACTGAACGTCGCGTCCACGATCTCGATCACGCCCATCGCGTCATCCGGGCGCTTCGGGGCCTCGGGACTGGTGATCGCCGGTGTCGTGGCGAGCACCTCGGTGATGCGCTCGGCGCACACCGACGCGCGCGGCAACATCACCAGCAGGAGCGTCGCCATCAGCACGGCCATCAGGATCTGCATGAAGTACGACAGGAAGGCGATGAGCGAACCGACCTGCATCTCTCCCGAGTCGATGCGCATGCCACCGAACCAGATCAACGCGACACTGGACACGTTGATCACCAGCGTGGTGACCGGCAGCATCAGCGCCTGCAGGCGGCCGACGGTCATCGCGGTGTCCGCCAGCGCCTCGTTGGCGTCGCGGAACCTGGTCCGCTCGAACGGTTCCCTGGCGAACGCACGGATGACACGAATGCCGGAGAGTTGTTCGCGCATCACGCGATTGATGCCGTCTATCAAACGTTGCATGGTGCGGAAGATCGGTAGCAGCCTCGAGACGATCCAGTAGTTGGACAATCCCAACAGCGGCACGCTGACCATCAACAGCCACGACAGCCCCGCGTTCTGATGAATCGCCATCACGATGCCGCCGACGCACATGATCGGGGCGGCGATGAGCATCGTGCACGTCATCTGCAGCAGCACCTGAATCTGCTGGACGTCGTTGGTGGTGCGGGTGAGTAGCGTCGGCGCGCCGAACCGGGCGGTCTCCTCGGCAGACAGGCCCGTCACGTGGTGGAACATCGCCGAGCGAAGGTCGCGACCGAAGCCCATGCCCACGCGCGAGCCGAAGTAGACGGCACCGACCGCGCACAACACCTGAAGGGCGGTGACCCCGAGCATCATCCCGCCGAGTTCGACGATCGTGCCGGTGTCACCCTTGGCCACCCCGTCGTCGATGATCGCGGCGTTGATGGTCGGCAGGTACAGCGACGCCAGTGTGCTGATCATCTGGAACATGGCGACGACGGCGACCGCCCCGCGGTACGGCCCCGCGTACCGTCGCAGCAGGCGCATGAGCATTCCGCAACTGTCGCACACCGCGCCGCCGCACATCCGGTGCGCCCGTTTCCGCGAATTTCCTATGAAAACGGCAGGTCAGTCGGCATGTCGGTGGTTGTGCCTCGAGGCTGCCGCTACAGTTGCGGGCGTGACGGGACGACGCGGCCACCGCATGTGCGGACGCAATGCGAAGGCGCTGGCCGTGATGGCCGCCGCAGTGATTCCACTGTTTGCGGCCTGCTCCGGTAGCTCCGGTCAGTCGACGGGCCCTGGCGGTTCGTCGACCCCCGCGCCTGCGGCTGACGCCAAACACGGACCCATGTTTCCCGAATGCGGTGGCATCACCGACCAGACGGTCGCGCAGTTGACCAAGATCAACGGCCTGGTCAACACCGCGAAGACGTCAGTGGGATGTCAGTGGCTGCTCGGCGGTGGGATCCTGGGGCCCCACTTCTCGTTCAACTGGTACCGCGGCAGCCCAATCGGTCGCGAGCGCAAGACGGAGGAACTGTCGCGCACCAGCGTGGAGGACATCAACATCGAAGGCCACGGCGGGTTCATCGCCTTGAACACCGATCCGCAGCTGGGCACGGCGCTGTGCGAGATCGGCATCCAGTTCGACGACGACTTCATCGAGTGGTCGGTAAACTTCACGGAGAAGCCGTTCCCCGATGCCTGTGACGTCGCCAAGGAACTCGCCCGCCAATCGATCGTGAATTCGAAATGAGCTTTACGAGCCGCTCGCGCCGGGTGACCGCGGGTCTGTTCGCGCTCCTGGCCACCCTGACGGTGCTCGTCGGCTGTTCGCGCGACGTGTCCGGCCAGGCCGTCAAGGCAGGGACCGGCGGCAACACACCCCGCAACGACACCTCGGCCAAGACGTACCCCAACCTCCTCAAGGAGTGTGACGTCCTGACGACCGACGTGCTGGCCAAGACGGTCGGCGCCGATCCGCTGGACATCCAGAGCACGTTCGTCGGAGCGCTGTGCCGCTGGCAGGCCCTCAATCCGGCTGGGCTCATCGACATCACCCGCTTCTGGTTCGAGCAGGGCAGCCTTGACAACGAGCGCAAGGTGGCGGACTTCCTGAAGTACCAGGTGGAGAGCCGCTCGGTGGCGGGCGTGCAGTCGATCGTGATGAAGCCCAACGACAACAGCGGCGCGTGCGGCGTGGCGAGTGACGCGGCGGGCGTGGTCGGCTGGTGGGTCAATCCGCAGGCGCCGGGGGTGGACGCATGTGCGATGGCGATCAAGTTGATGGAGCTGACGCTCAACACCAACAACTGATCGCGTCTACCTGGGCACGTGGAAGGTGACCAGGTTCGCCGAATGCAGCTCTAGCCGATGCCATGGCCGTGAGGTTTGCAGGACCGCGATCGACGACGTCGGATACTTCGTCGCGATCTGTTGGGCAGCCATTTCGGCGCTGCCGTCCGGGTCGGCCAGCCCGAGCGCCAGCATGGACATCGTCGGTTCGTGGCCTACCACCAGCAGGGTCTGAACGTCGTCGGCGACACCGTTGATGAGGCCGATGACGGCCCCCGGCGTGCTGTCGTAGAGGTCGTCGTCATATCGCACGTCCGCGGTGATACCGGTGCGCGCCAGCGTCTGACGGGTGCGCGTGGCGCTCGAGCACAGTACCGCGTCGACGGTGGCGACGTTCGTCCTGATCCAGTCGCCGGCCAGGCCCGCCTCCCGGACACCCCGCGGCGCGAGCGGGCGGTCGTGGTCGACCACGCCATCGGGGTAGTCGGACTTGGCGTGCCGAAGTAGCAGCAGCGTGCGGTCGGGGGCGCTCATCGGCACCACGTTAATCGGTGGGCAACCGCAACAGCGGGATTGTCGCTCGCGCACATGCCGACCGAGGTCCGCTGACTTGTCGGGCCGCGGACCTACACTCGCCATGCCCGTCAAAACGACGGTCAATGACATGAGAGCTGAGGGGTCCGGATGCGCTTCCTGCACACCGCCGACTGGCAGCTCGGGATGACCCGCCACTACCTGAACGGTGAGGCGCAGCCGCGGTATTCGGCCGCGCGCCGCGACGCCGTCGCGGGGCTGGGTGCCCTCGCGGCCGAGACGGGCGCTGAGTTCGTCGTCGTCGCAGGCGACGTCTTCGAGCACAACCAACTCGCACCGCGCGACGTCAGCCAGTCGCTCGAGGCCATGCGCGCCATCGGCGTTCCGGTGTATCTGCTTCCTGGCAACCACGATCCGCTGGACGCCTCGTCGGTGTACACCAGCGTGCTGTTCACCGCGGAGCGGCCGGACAACGTCGTCGTGCTCGATCGCGCCGGGACACATCAGGTGCGTCCCGGTCTCGAGATCGTCGCGGCCCCTTGGCGTTCCAAGAGGCCGACCACCGATCTGCTCGGTGACGTGCTCCAAGGGCTGACCGCCGACGGTGTCACCCGCGTCGTCGTTGGTCACGGCGGCGTCGATCTCTTCGAGCCCGACCGCGACAAACCCTCGCTGATCCGCCTCGCCACCGTCGAGGCCGCACTCGCGCGTGGGGCCGTGCACTATGTCGCGTTGGGTGACAAGCACTCTCGTACCAATGTCGGATCGACGGGCCGGATCTGGTACTCCGGTTCCCAGGAGGTCACCAACTACGACCACATCGAACCCGATCCGGGTCACGTCCTGGTGGTCGACGTGGACGAAGACGATCCGGCGCGTGCGGTGCGCGTCGAGGGCCGTCGGGTCGGGCGGTGGAGGTTCATCACGCTGCGCCGGTCCGTCGACGGCGCACGGGACATCGTCGATCTCGACATCAACCTCGACCAGTTGCCGGACAAGGAACGCACGGTGGTGCAGATTGCGTTGACCGGCACGCTGACCGTGACGGACAAGGCGGCGCTCGATGCCTGCCTGGACAAGTACGCCCGGTTGTTCGCCGCACTCGGCACCTGGGACAAGGAGACCGACATCGCGGTCGTACCCGCCGACGGTGAGTTCGACGATCTGGGCATCGGTGGCTTCGCGGCAGCGGCCGTCGACGAACTGGTCGCCACCGCGCGGGCCGACAGTGGCCAGGCCGACGACGCCAGGGCGGCGCTGGCGCTGCTGCTGCGACTCACCGAACGGGGGAGTGTCGCGTGAAACTGCACCGCCTCGCACTGCGGAACTATCGCGGAATCGCTCACCGCGACATCGAGTTTCCCGACTGCGGCGTCGTCGTCGTGTCCGGCGCCAACGAGATCGGCAAGTCCTCGATGATCGAGGCGCTCGATCTCCTGCTCGAAAACAAGGACCGCTCGACCAAGAAGGAGGTCAAGCAGGTCAAGCCCACGCACGCCGACGAGGGCGCGGAGATCACCGCCGTCATCTCCACGGGGCCCTACCGGTTCGAGTACTACAAGCGATTCCACAAGAAGCCGGAGACGCGACTCACCGTGCTGGCCCCGCTTCGTGAGCAACTCACCGGCGACGAGGCACACGAGCGCGTGCAGGCCATCCTCGCCGAGACCGTTGACACCGACCTGTGGCGCGCGCAGCGAGTCCTGCAGTCGGCATCGACTGCCTCCGTTGATCTTTCGGGCTGCGATGCTCTGGCTCGCGCGCTCGACGTGGCAGCCGGCCAGGCGGTCACGCTGTCGGGGTCCGAGCCGTTGCTGATCGATCGGATCGACGCGGAGTTCCGGCAGTACTTCACGGCGACAGGAAGGGCGACGGGTCAGTGGGCGTCGGCCGTCACCCGCTTGCGCGAGGCCGAGCAGCAGGTCGAGCTGTGCCGGTCCGCGGTGGGCGAAGTCGATGACGCGGTCGCTCGGCATGGCGCGCTCGCCGATGAGCTGGCCCAGCTCTCGAAGGATCGCGTGAAGGCCGCCGAGCAGTTCGAGGTCGCCCAGGCGGCGGCTGAGGTCGTCAAGCAGCTCAACGACCGGCTCGCCCAGGCGCGCGCCCTTGCCGAACCTGCCGAGATGGCGCAGGCCGCGTCGGCTGCCGCCCTCGGCGAGCGGCGCAGGCTCCGAGCCGAACTCAGCGAGCGAACCGCCACCATCACCGCCCTGGAGTCGGCGGTGCGCGCCGCCGAGGGTGAGGAGGCGGCCGCCAACGAGGTCGCCGCGGCCGCCGCGGC
>JAOPWT010000491.1 GCA_025965555.1 Mycobacterium sp. | reverse complement strand
GATGGTGTCGGGTGCGACGAAGGCCTTGTCTGCCAGCGGACTTCGCGCCGGGTTGGCACGCACACGTCGCAGGAGGGTTCCCACGTTCATCAGGCACCGCTTCCTTCACCACGCATGGCGACCGTACTCGAGCGCAACAGCTCGGCCAGTTCGGCGGGCAGGTAACCCTGGGCCGCCAGCCGTGGCATCACTCCACATTCGGCGATGATATCGAGGATCAGGTCGGGAAGTCGGGCCACCGAGCCGGATGCCCCGGCGACCCAGTGCGCAAGCCTTCCCGTCGGCCCATTCGGATCGGTAGCGGATTTGCTGGCGTCCATCCATCCCCTAAGGTGTTATAGAGATATAACAACAGAAGCTTCGATGACGCAAGGGTTATGGCATGTCTGTGAACGGCTCTCGTGAAAAGCTCACTGCTGTGGAGGAGACCCGCGACGGCACTACGCTGGTCAGCGCCGATGCCGGGGTGCCGCTACACCGCCAGCTCTACCTGGTTCTTCACGACGAGATCGGTCGTGGAGTGCTCGCCGCAGGCGAGGCGCTGCCGACGGAGCAGTCCCTGTGCGAACAGTTCGGCGTCTCACGCATCACCGTGCGGCGCGCGCTCGCCGACCTCGCCGATGCCGGTCTCATCGAACGTCGTCACGGCATCGGTTCGTTCGTGACCGAGAAGGCACTGGCCGGCCGCGAAACCGCGGGCCGCTCATACCTGGACAACATGCGGCAGGTCGAGTTCGAGACCGAGGTCGTCGTGATCGAATGCGGCATCCAGGCAGTGCCACCCGCCGTCGGCGCCCGCTGGGATTCGCGCGACAGTGCATTGCACGTCATGCGGGTGCGGCGTGAGCGGAGAACGGGCGAGCCGTTGATGATCACCGAGGTCTGGCTGCCCGCCGAACTGGCCGACGTGGTCACCGAGTCCGCGTTGGCACGGGCTCCGTTGTACCGACTGATGGCCGACGCGGGCGTGAATCTGGAACGTCTCGAGCACGAGATGACGGCCGAAATCGCAGGCCCCCGAACGGCATCCTTGCTCGGCACGGCCATCGGCTCACCGCTGATCAGGGTGAACCGCGTGGCGTTCTCCGATGGCGTTGCGCACCACGTGCTCTCGATTGCCATGTCGCCGAATCGAAGTCGTGTCGTGTTCAGCCAGAAGTCCATGGACATGGAGTCCGGCGCCAGCATGTCGATCGCCCATGACGTGCTCAGGCCGACGAGCTGACTAGAGCCGTCCGTCGACCCGTAGGTCGGGGTGGACCCAGGCCGGTGAACGACGCTCCTTGAACGCCGTGAATCCTTCGATGGCCTCCGGGCTACCCAGGCTCGACGTCATCCCGATGCGGTCGAACAGGCCGAGGTAGTTGTCCAGGCTCGACTTGACCACCGCGCGGGCGGAGGGCGCGGTGCGACAGCACTGCGCGAGGACCTCGAGCGCACTGCTCATCAACCCGTCGTGGGGCACCAGCCTGGCGACGATGCCCCAGTCGACCGCCTCCTGAGCGGTCAGGATCCGGCCGGTGAACATGAGATCGCGGGTGCGCACGGGTCCGATCAGCCTCGCGAGCATGTGGCTGTAGTACGTGTCGGCGATGCCGCGGTACAACTCGGGCACCCGGAACGTCGCGCGGTCGCTCACCACCGCCATGTCGCTGCACATCGCGATCTGCAGCCCGCCGCCCTGCGCCAGCCCGCTGACCGCGGCCACCACGGGCTTCTTGGACGTGCGAAGGGTGTCGAACGGCAGCAGCGCCTCCATGGGGAGGGAACCGAAGTCCATCCAGTTGTCGCCGCCCGCGCCGCCGAGGTCACCGCCGGGCGCGAACACGTCACCGGTCCCGGTGATGACGAGACCCGCGAGGTCCTCGTCGGCGGCGACGTGCTTGACCGCGTAACCGATGCCGAAGTACATCGCGGGCGACATCGCGTTGCGTGCCTTCGGCCGGTCCAGCGTGACGACGCCGAACGGTCCCTGCCGCTCGAACTTCAGGAACGGCGTTCCTAGCCAGTCGCCCTCGGGTGGCCGCGGGGTCTGGGGAACGGTGGCGGTCATGCGCTCTCCTCAATCGTCGAGTACGTCGTCGATGGCTTCGGCATACGGTGCGCAATCGCCGGCCCCTGGAATCAGGGTCGCCAGCGCGCCGGCCGCGCACGCGCGACGCAGAGCGTTCTCGGGACCGGAAAGCCACTCCGCGGCAAGGACTCCGGCGAACACGTCGCCTGCGCCGGTGGTGTCGACCGCTTCCACCGGCGGAGCGGGCACCTCGAGCACGGTCTCACCGGCGCGGTAACGGACGCCTGCCGCTCCTCGGGTGACGACGAGATGATCCACCGGCCAATGCCATTCGTCGGCCTCGGCCTCGTTCACGACGATGACGTCGGCCACCTTCGCGAGAGCGGCGAGGTCGGCCGGATCGGCACCCGAGGGGGAGGCATTGACGATCACCAGGGCGCCTGCCTCCCGACCGACGCGCGCGGCAGCGAGCGCCGTGTCAATGGGAATCTCCAACTGCATCAGCACCACCTCGGCGTCGGCGACCACCTTCCTGGGTTCGGCCGACGCCATGGACAGGTGCGCATTGGCTCCCGGTGCCACGACGATGGTGTTCTCGGCGCCGGCATCCACCACGATGGCCGCCGCGCCGCTCGGTCCTGGCACCGTGACAGTGCCGTCCAGACCCACGCCGTTGGCACGAAGGTGGGCGCGCAACTGCGATGCCGCGGCGTCGTCACCCAGCGCGGCGACGAGTTGCACCGAGGCGCCCGTACGGACCGCGGCGACGGCCTGATTGCCGCCCTTGCCCCCCGGCGCGGACGACAGCGACGACGCGAGGACCGTTTCACCCGGCTGGGGTAGTGCGTGGACGCAGAAGGACTGATCGAGGTTCACGCTGCCGACCACGCACACCTTCGCCACGTCGCTACCGTAACCCCAACGGGGCCATTCGCGGGATACCTCGATAAGCTGGCCAAATGAGCGTTGAGGCTCCCTCGGAGGGCAGGAGCGAAGCGACCCGGGAGGTTGGTTCGGAGGACAGGAGCGAAGCGACCCGAGACGTCGCCTCGGCCACTGACCTGTGCCGGCAGGTTCACGACGCGGCCCGTCGCGCGCGCGCCGCCGCCCGCACCCTCGGCACGCTGAACACCGAGACCAAGAATCGAGCGCTGCACGCAGCCGCCGACTCCGTGCTGGCCCGCGTGCACGAAGTGCTGGCCGCCAACGCCGCCGACGTCGAGGCCGCCCGCGCCGCAGGCACACCCGACGCCATGCTGGACCGGCTGGCGCTGGACCCGCAGCGCATCGACGGCATCGCGGCGGGCTTGCGGCAGGTCGCCGGGCTGCCCGATCCGGTCGGCGAGGTACTGCGCGGCAGCACCCTGGCCAATGGGCTTCAGATCCGGCAGCAGCGCGTCCCGCTGGGAGTCGTCGGCATGGTCTACGAAGGTCGACCGAACGTCACCGTCGATGCGTTCGGCCTGACGTTGAAGTCCGGCAACGCGGCGCTGCTTCGCGGCAGTTCGTCGGCGGCGCGGTCCAACGAGGCGCTGGTTTGCGCATTGCGCCTCGCGCTGCTCGGCGAGGGACTGCCCGAAGACGCCGTGCAGCTGTTGCCCAGTGCCGATCGCGCCAGCGTCACCCACCTGATCCAGGCCCGCGGCCTGGTGGACGTCGTCATCCCGCGCGGCGGAGCGGGGCTCATCGACGCGGTCGTGCGTGATGCCACCGTGCCCACCATCGAGACCGGCGTCGGCAACTGTCACGTGTTCGTGCACGAGGCGGCCGACCTCGACGCCGCCGAACGAATCCTGTTGAACTCCAAGACCCGTCGCCCCAGCGTCTGCAATGCCGCAGAGACTCTGCTGATCGACGCCGCGATCGCCGACCGCGCGCTTCCACGGTTGGTGGGCGCGCTTCGGGACGCCGGCGTCACGGTCCACCTCGATCCGAGCGATGAGGAACTGCGGGCCGAGTTCCTCTCGATGGACATCGCGGTCGCCGTCGTTGACGGGGTCGATGCGGCCGTCGCCCACGTCAACGAGTACGGCACCGGCCACACCGAGGCCATCGTCACTACCAATCTCGCTGCGGCGCAACGCTTCACCGAGCGGGTCGACGCCGCAGCGGTGATGGTGAACGCGTCGACGGCGTTCACTGACGGCGAGCAGTTCGGATTCGGCGCCGAGATCGGCATCTCCACCCAGAAGCTGCACGCCCGAGGACCGATGGGTCTGCCAGAATTGACCTCAACCAAGTGGATTGTGTGGGGAGACGGCCACACCCGCCCGTCCTGACTAGGAGAACGCCCCCTTGAGTGTCCCCGCCCGACCCGCCCCGCTCTTCACCGACATCGACGATGTCGCCAAGCGGCTCGCCGAAACCGGTTATCTACCCGATACCGCGACGGCCACAGCCGTTTTCCTCGCCGACCAGCTTGGCAAGCCGTTGCTGGTGGAAGGGCCTGCCGGTGTCGGTAAAACGGAACTGGCGCGTGCGATCGCCCAGTGCACGGGTTCGGGTCTGGTGCGGTTGCAGTGCTATGAGGGGGTCGACGAGGCCCGTGCGCCCTACGAGTGGAACCACGCCAAGCAGATCTTGCGCATCCAGGCCGGCTCGGGGGACTGGGACCAGACCAAGATGGACGTGTTCAGCGAGGAGTTCCTGCTGTCCCGTC
>JAOPWT010000250.1 GCA_025965555.1 Mycobacterium sp. | reverse complement strand
AACGCGCACCACGCCCCGCACGACCGACTCCGGCGATCCGAGCGGCTTCGAGGCTCAACTGATGGCCCTGATCCCGGCCGCCTATCCGACGACCGTCTGCGAGAAGGCGGTCCCGCCCGCATCGGGTGCGCTGGCGACCGTCGACTGCCGCCAGTCCACGCAACCCGGTGGCCCCGCCGCCGCGCGCTACTCGATCTTTGCGAACAAGGACACGCTGGATCAGCAGTTCGACTCGTCGATCAAGGAGGATGAGGAACTCCTGCGCTGCCCCGCCGCGGACGGCGACTCGCCGACCACGTGGCACTACAAGTCCACCCCCGACACGGTCGCCGGATCGATCGCATGCGGCACCTATCAGGGCAACGCCGACATCGTCTGGACCCAGGACGACGACCTGCTGCTGGCCGACGTCCAGAGCGGCAACATGGACGACCTGCACAACTGGTGGTTGAACTACAGCTGACGTGACGCCGAGGACTCCTCAAGGATCCATCAAGACCCGCACCGGACCCGCCGAACTCACCCGAGCCCGAATCGATTTCGATTCGCCGGCGACCTGTCACTGCGGCCGCCCACTACGAAGGCGACCTGTCGCTGCGGCCGCCACCGCTGTTATGTTGCAAGAAACGCAGCGCAGCGAAGGGGTAGGCCATGGCCAGGAGCACAAACAAGGTGTTCGTCGTCGGTGTCGGCATGACGAAGTTCGAGAAGCCGGGTCGCCGCGAGGGCTGGGACTACCCACAGATGGCCAAGGAGTCGGGTACCAAGGCGCTCGAGGACGCGGGAATCACCTATGACGCCGTGGAGCAGGGTTACGTCGGTTACTGCTCGGGCGACTCGACCTCCGGCCAACGGGCGCTCTACGAACTCGGCATGACGGGCATCCCCATCGTCAACGTGAACAACAACTGCTCCACCGGCTCCACCGCCCTGTATCTGGCGGCTCAGTCCATCCGCGGCGGACTGGCCGACTGCGTCATCGCGCTCGGTTTCGAGAAGATGCAGCCGGGCTCACTAGGCGGTGGCGCCGAGGACCGCGAGTCCCCGTTGGGCAACCACGTCAAGGCACTTGCCGCGATCGACGAGTTCGCATTCCCGGTGGCGCCGTGGATGTTCGGCGCAGCGGGCCGCGAGCACATGAAGAAGTACGGCACCACTGCCGAACACTTCGCGAAGATCGGCTACAAGAACCACAAGCACTCGGTGAACAACCCGTATGCCCAGTTCCAGGAGGAGTACAGCCTCGACGACATCCTGGGCGCCAGGATGATCTCGGACCCGCTGACCAAGCTGCAGTGCTCGCCGACCTCGGACGGCTCGGGTGCGGCCATCGTGGTGAGTGAGCAGTTCGTCGACGACCACGGGCTGGCAGGTCAGGCCGTCGAGATCGTCGGTCAGTCGATGACCACCGACTTCGCCAGCACCTTCGACGGGAGCGCGGCCAACGTCATCGGCTACGACATGAATGTTCAAGCGGCCAAACAGGTTTACGACCAGTCGGGTCTCGGGCCGGAGGACTTCCAGGTCATCGAATTGCACGATTGCTTCTCGGCCAACGAGCTGTTGCTGTACGAAGCGTTGGGGCTCTGCGGTGAGGGTGAGGCGCCCAAGTTGATCGACAACGGCGACACCACCTACGGCGGACGCTGGGTGGTCAACCCGTCGGGTGGGCTGATCTCCAAGGGGCATCCGCTGGGCGCCACCGGTTTGGCGCAGTGCGCCGAGCTGACCTGGCAGCTGCGCGGCACCGCCGACAAGCGTCAGGTCGACGGTGTCACCGCCGCGCTGCAGCACAACATCGGTATCGGCGGTGCCGCCGTCGTTACGGCCTACCAACGCGCCGAGCGCTAGCCCCAGAGCTCGCCGAACGTGGATTACCCCCACGCTTTCGCTCAGAAAGCGTGGGGGTAATCCACGTTCGGCGCGTTCGGCGCGGGGCAGGGGCCGGGTGGGCTAGTCGCGGGCCTCGAGCACCTCGTAGGCACCGTCGGCGTGGCGGGCGCGGATGGTCTTCTTGTCGTACTTGCCCACGCTGGTGCGAGGGACCTGGTCGACGAACGTCCAGCGTTCGGGTAGCCACCAGCGAACGACCTTCTCCGCCAAGAACTCCCGCAGCTCGGCGGGCGTGGCCTCGGCGCCCTCGTTGAGCACCACGGCGGCCAGGGGCCGTTCCTGCCAACGCTCGTCGGGTACGCCGACCACCGCGGCTTCCAGTACCGCGGGGTGCGCGATCAGGTGGTTCTCCAGATCGACCGACGATATCCACTCGCCACCGGACTTGATGACGTCCTTGGCGCGATCGGTCAGAGTCACGTAGCTGAGCGGGTCGATGCGACCCACGTCGCCGGTGCGCAACCAGCCACTGTCGAACTTGGAGTCGTCACGGTTCTGGTAGTACGAGCCGGTGATCCACGGGCCGCGAACCTCGAGTTCGCCGACCGCCTTGCCGTCGTTGGGAAGCGGGTTACCCGCGTCGTCGACGATGCGTACCTCGACGCCACACATCGGTCTGCCCTGAGTCGAGCGCAACGCCCAGTGCTCCTCGGCCGAGGCGCCGGGGGGCGGCCACGCCATCGTCGCCACCGGCGAGGTCTCGGTCATCCCCCACAGCTGGCGAATCTGGACGTCGAACTTCTCCTCGAACGCGTGCATGAGCGACACCGGCACCGCCGAGCCGCCACAGGACACCAGGCGTAGCGACGAGATGTCATGGCCGGGTGACGATTCCAGGCAATGCATGACGTCGTTCCAGATCGTCGGCACCGCACCTGCCACGGTGGGCCGAGAAGTCTCGATGACGTCGATGATCGACTTCGCATCCAGGAAGCGGTCGGTCAGCACCAGGTCGGCGCCCGCCATCAGCGCCGCATAGGGCAGCCCCCAGGCGTTCGCGTGGAACATCGGCACGATCGGCAGCACCGAGTCTTCGGCGCCGATGCCCAGCGTATTCGCGGTGCACGTGCTCATGGCGTGCAGATAGCTCGAACGGTGGCTGTAGACAACGCCTTTCGGATTTCCCGTGGTTCCGCTGGTGTAACACATGGCGGCCGCATCGGTTTCGACGAGCTCCGGCCAGTCGAAGGTCGGCGACTGTTCGGCCAGCACCTCGTCGTAGCGCAGCACCGTCTTGCCGGATTCGGTCAGCGGCGCGAGATCGCCGTCACCGACCGCGATCACGGTGTGCACGGTGTCCAGCAGGGCCAGCACCGGCGCGAGTTGGTCCGTCAACGAGAGGTCGGCGATGACGACCTTGTCCTCGGCCTCGTTGGCGATGTAGGCGATCTGTTCGGGCGACAGGCGGATGTTGAGCGTGTGCAGCACCGCGCCCATCGACGGCACCGCGAGGTAGGCCGCGACGTGCTCGGCGTTGTTCCACATGAACGTGCCGACCCGGTCGTCGCCGGTGATGCCGACACCGCGCAACGCATTCGCCAGCCGGCCCACCTGCTCGCCGAGTTCGCGGTAAGTGCCGGTGCGGTAGCGGCCCTCACCCATCGCGGTGGTGACCGTGCGATCGCCGTTGACCGCGCAGGCGTAGCGCATGATCGTCGCGACGGTCAGCGGAACGTCCTGCATCGTGCTCTGCATCTAAGCTCCTCCTTCTGTTGGCCGCGATGCTAGTGGCGCCGCTCGGCGAAATTGGCGGTTCGGCGAGCGTGCAACGAAACCAGCTCGACAGGCGATGTACAGGTGAATAGTTCATTCATCAGATAGGGGGCGCACTTGCGTCCATCGTCGCTTTTCGCCACATTGGTCACTTCTGCCGCAGCAGTGTGCATTTCCCTGGTCGCACCGTCGGCCATCGCCAACGCGGACCAGACCGCACAGGAGACCATCAACCAACTCCAATCCGAGGGCTACACCGTCAACGTCGATCGGGTGGGCAGCGGCCGGATCGACGACTGCGTCGTCACCAGCGTCCGCAATCCACAGGAGCAGACGCGCAACGTCCGCGACTACTACGGTCCGAGGGACCAGAATGGCAATCGGAAGTATCGGATCATCGAAGTCGTCGTCAGCCGATCGATATCCGTCTCGCTCGACTGCTCCGCCTGAGGCTCCGACCCGCGGCGGAGTTCCGCTGACGAGGTAAATAGTGGATGATTGCCAGCAACCTGACAGGAAGGCGCCAGATGCGTACGAAGTGGACGGTCGCGGCGGCGGCCATCGGGGTATGCGGAGCCGCCTTGGCACCTGCAGTATTGGCCACCGCGGAGACGGCGCAGGACACGATCAGCAGACTTCAGTCCGAGGGTTACACGGTCACCATCGACAAGCTCGGCACGGCGCCCATCTCCGAGTGCCAGGTCACGAGCGTGCGCAATCCACAGAGCGTGTCGCAATTGGTTCCCTACGTCGGTCCTGGCAACGACGGCGACCGCTTCCTCATCCCCCGGGTGACCAGCCAGACGATCTCGGTATCGCTGGACTGCACGCGCTGAAGCGGGTCAGCGGCTGGAGCAGTCCAGCGAGACCGTGATGGAGCGGTTGACGACGATCTGGATGAAGTCTTCTCTGCCATTGCGGCGATTCACCCGCACCAGCTGGGTCTGCTCCTGCGGGTTGCGCACGCTGGTGACGTCGCATGCCGAGAGCGGGGCGCTGCCGACCCGATCGACGTTGACGTGGAAGCCCTCCGCCTCGAGCTGACCGATCGTCACGATGGCCGAACTCGACTGGGCCGACGCATGACCCGCAGGGGCGAGAAGAATTCCGATGGCCGCCGCGGACAATGCCACCAGAGACAAGAGTGAAGCACGCATCGCGCGCCTCCATTTTCGTTGGGGGCGTGACGATCTCGCGCTCATGCCCATCTCGTTCGGTCAGCTTTGACCGTCACTTGAATAGACGAGGCGGTTCTTCAGTTGGTTCACAGCCGAAGTAGTGACGTGGGTCACATGGAAGGACCCGGCCGGGGGCGGTCCGACCGGGTCCTTCACATGAGGCGCCCTACGCCGGCGCAGGGATCTTCGCCTGCGCAGGCTCTTCGGCGCGTGAATCGTGGTCGTCGTCCACCATGGTCAATTCGTCGAACGGATCCCGACCGCTGAGGACCTTGTCGACCTGTTCGCGGTCCACGGTCTTGGTCCACGAGCCGACCAGCATCGTCGCGACCGCGTTGCCGGAGAAGTTGGTCACCGCCCGCGCCTCGGACATGAACCGGTCGATGCCGACGATCAGGCCGACTCCGTCGAGCAGGTCGGGGCGGTGGCTCTGCAGTCCGCCTGCCAGCGTGGCCAGACCTGCGCCGCTGACGCCTGCGGCCCCCTTCGAAGCGACGATCATGAACACCAGCAGCGAGATCTGCTCCCCGATGGCCAGCGGCTTGCCCATGGCATCCGCGACGAACAGCGACGCCATGGTCAGGTAGATCGCCGTGCCGTCCAGGTTGAACGAGTAGCCGGTCGGGACGACGACGCCGACGGTCGTCTTCTCCACGCCCAGGTGCTCCATCTTCGCGATCAGGCGGGGCAACGCCGACTCCGACGACGAGGTGGCGAAGATCAACAGGTACTCGCGGGCCAGGTAGCGGACCAGCTTGAAGATCGAGACGCCTGCCACCGCGCGGAGTATCACGCCGAGCACGCCGAACACGAACACGATGCAGGTGATGTAGAAGCCCAGCATCAGCGTCAGCAACTGGGTGACGGCGCTCCAGCCGGTCTGCCCGACGACGTTGGCGATCGCGCCGAAGGCACCGATCGGGGCCAGCCACAGGATCATGGCGAGCACCTTGAACACCAGCTTCTGCACGGACTCGATACCTCGGAGAATGCCCTCGCCCGCGGTGCCCATCCCCTGCAGCGCGAAGCCGACGAGCAGCGCGATGAACAACGCCTGCAGCACGTTTCCTTCGGTCAGCGACGAGAGCAACGACGTCGGGATGATGTGCTGGACGAACTCCATCAGCCCGCCTGCTTCGTGAGCGGTCTCGGCAAGTTGGCTGCCCTTGCTCGAGTTTGCTTCGAGGTTCAGGCCGGTTCCGGGGCTGAGTAGGTTGCCGACGACCAGACCGATGGCCAGCGCGACCGTCGACATCGCCAGGAAGTAGACGAACGCGAGCCCGCCCACCTTGCCGACGGTGGCGGCGGCCCGCACCTTGCCGATGCCGAGCACGATGGTGCAAAAGATGACCGGGACGATCATCATCTTGATCAGGCTGACGAACATGGTGCCAAGGACGCCGACGCTCTTGCCGACGTCAGGGGCGAGGATGCCGACGGCGACGCCCGCGACGACTGCAGCGATCACCGCAAGGTAGAGCCAGTGCGTGCGGTCATGCTTCTTGGGCGGGGAGGACGTATCCAGCTGGTCGCTCATGGCTGATGCTCCTTGTTGCTACGGTCGTGCGCCGAATGTGTTCTGCAAGGATGGTGTCGCCTTAAGTGATCCAGGTCACGCTTTAGTTCATTACGTTCACCACGCCAACGAACCGGAGGTGCGATGCGTAGGTGGTGGCCACGCTCGTTGGCCGGCCAGGCGATCGCGTTGCAGATCGCGGTGATCGCCGTCGTCGTGTTGGTCGGCAGTGTGCTCGCCCTGCTCGACGCCCGCGAGGACGGCGACTCCGCGGCTCGCCAGCAGGTGGTGAGCATCGCGACGGCGTTGGCCGACTCCCCTTCCACGGCGCAGGCGCTCGAATCCGGAAGGGCCACCCAGATTCTGCAGCCGGTCACCGAGGCGGTGCGGACCAACACCGACATCGCCTTCATCACGATCATGTCGCCGGACGGCACCCGGTTCACGCACACCGATCCGACCCAGATCGGTGGGCACTACCTCGGCACCATCGAACCCGCATTGCGCGGTGAGACGTTCACCGAGGTGTACACCGGCACGCTCGGTCCGTCGGTCCGCGCGATCGTGCCGGTGCGCGACGCAGAAGGCCGGGTCGTCGGGCTCGTCTCCGCGGGCATCACCCAGCAGACGCTGGCCCAGCGTTGGCGGGACCAGTGGCCGATGATCGCTGCCGTCGGCCTTGGGGCGCTTGCCGTTTCACTGATAGGAGTGTGGGCGATCCGGCGGCGCCTGCTGCGCCAGACCCACGGCCTGCGCCCCGACGAACTCCGCGTGATGTACGAACATCACGACGCCATCCTGCATTCGGTGTCCGAAGGGCTGGTCGTGCTCGACCGCGACGGGGTGGTGTTGGTGAACGACGAGGCGCGCCGCCTCTTGGGGCTGTCGGCGGGTCGCGTGACGCAGGCCGATCTGCCGGAGTTCCTGCGCGCCTACGCCCCAGGCGCGCGCGACGAGGTGCACGTCACCGATGACCGGGTGCTCGTGGTCAACCGCTCCAAGGTCGCCGACTCGGCACATTCGGAAGTGGTGACCGTGCGCGATCGCACCGAATTACAAGGCGCCCTTGGTGAATTGAGCTCGCTGCAGGTTCTCACCGACTCGCTACGGGCCCAGGCACACGAGGCGGCCAACAAGCTGCATACCGTGATCACCATGGTCGAGATGGGACGGCCGGAGGATGCCGTGCGGTTCGCGACCGATGAACTGGCGCTGTCCCAACGCCTGGTGGACCGGCTGTCCCATGACGTCGGCGAGCCAGCGCTCGTCGCGCTGCTACTCGGCAAGACGGCACAAGCCGACGAGCGGGGCATCGCCTTGACGATCACCGAGGAGACGCACCTACCGTCGGAGACCGACGACGTGCCGCTGTCCGCGCAGGAGATGATCACCGTGCTGGGCAACCTGATCGACAACGCGATGGACGCGTGTGATCGTGAGGACCCGTGGGTGGAGGTGACCGTTTCACTGCACGCGGCGGAGCTGCAGGAGGCGGAGTTGTTGATGCGCGTTGCCGACAGCGGCGCCGGCATTGTCGATGAAGCGTTCGAGCGGGCCATGCAACGCGGCTTTTCGACCAAGACCTGCAG
>JAOPWT010000249.1 GCA_025965555.1 Mycobacterium sp. | reverse complement strand
ACCCTCCCCGCGTCGGTCAGCTCGACACCGCGGACGCTCCTGCTCAGCAGGTCGACGCCCACCTGGTGTTCGAGGTCGCGGATCTGCCGGCTCAGCGAGGGCTGCGAAGTGTGTAGCCGCCGCTCGGCAGCTTCGGTAAGACTGCCCGTTTCGGCTACCGCAATGAAGTACCGGAGATGCCGTAGCTCCATAGATCCCATGCCTAGAAGGTATGCCACCAGCTTAGAAAACACTTTTGCGCCATGCGATTGACGGCCTAGCGTCATGCCCTGAGTGGACCGGCGACCGAACCGGTCACCATCAGCGGCTCACCACACCGCCCGTAGATCTCACAGCATCTCAACGCAACGCGATGGAGCATCTAGTGTCTGACTTGACCACCAAGGTCGCCCTCGTCACGGGCGCCTCACGCGGAATCGGTGCCGCCATCGCCAAGCGCCTCGCCTCGGACGGCGCCAGCGTCGCGATCACCTACTCCAGGGGCGCGGAAGACGCCGCGCGCGTCGTCGACGCAATCGAGGCAGCGGGAGGCAACGCGGTCGCGATCCAAGCCGATGCCACTGACGCCGCAGCCGTCAAGTCGGCGGTGGAAAGCGTGGTCTCGACCTTCGGACGGCTCGACATCCTGGTGAACAACGCTGGTACCGCCATCCCGAGGCCGTTCGAGGAGACGACGCTCGAGGAGATCGACCAGGTCGTCGACCTCAACGTGCGCGGTCTCTTCATCGCCACTCAAGCAGCGCTCAAGCACCTTCCGGAAGGCGGCCGCATCATCTCGATCGGCTCGTGCGTCGGCGAGCGAATGATGACGCCAGGTCTGGTCGTCTATTCCGCGACCAAGGGTGCGGTGAAGATGTTCACGCAAGGATTGGCCCGCGAGGTCGGCCCGCGCGGCATCACCGTCAACAACATCCAGCCGGGCCCGATCGACACCGACCTCAATCCGGCCGACGACGAGTGGGCCGAACCCCAGCTTGCAGCCACCGCGCTCAAGCGCTACGGCCACGTCGAGGACATCGCTCCGATGGTCGCCTTCATCGCCGGCCCAGACAGTGGCTACATCACCGGCGCGAGCCTCACCATCGACGGCGGCACCAACGCGTGACGCTCGGCGAACGAGCAGGGCAGTGCGGGGCGCCCGGAAGATGAGAGTGTCAGGGGCACCACAGGACACCCGAACGCGAAGTTATCGTCACCCAGCGTCGAAGTGGCGCGCACCGCCGACGACTGACTTCGGGAATTCGTTTGACTTTGGACGCCCCCGGGCGCGCCATCGGGCTTACCCTTTGCGCCATGAGGTCCGTCGTGGCATTCCTGATTGCGCTACTCGCGCTGATGGCGTGCTCGGCGTGCGGCACGTCTCACGGCGCTTCCGGCTCGTCGGTCCTGCGGACGGCCGCCGCCTACCCCACCGCCCTGCAGGGAGGCGCCCCCGTCACGCTCGGCGCGGCGACCGTCGCGGCCCAGGCCAACATCGACCGCTTCACCGCTGGTGACTTCGCAGGCGTCTGGGAACACATGGCGAAGGATGTCCGCGACGGAATCACCAAGGCGGACTTCGTGACGTTCTATCGGACCTGCAAGAAGCCCGGGCCGCGCATGAACGTCACCGGTGTGCGGCTCGAGCCGGACGGCCAGGCGATCGTCCGCATGGTAACCCACGGCGTCGAGCGCTCCAGGTTCATGGTCTACGAGGACGGCACCTGGAACATGCAGGCCACCGATGACTTCGCCTCACACCTCGGTGAGCCGGTCGAGCAGATCATCGCCGAGGAGACGGCCAGCGGGCTCTGCAAGCGCTGATCGGTCGCACAGAGGATGCCGTCAGACGTTCGGGCAGTAGTGCATCGGGTTGTCCCGCTCGTCGAGCGGTGGCAGGTTGCGCGCAGGCGTCTCCGGCAGCGGCGCGTCGGCGGCCGTACGTCCGGTGACGCGGTCCCAGCCCGCACGCGCGCGGGGATGCATGCGACTGCGCTTGGGCAGTAGCGAGAACGCCACGTGCACCAGCTTGCCGAGCCGTCGGTGCAGCCACTCGTCGCGACCAGACCACGTGTACCCCATCAACTCCCGGACCGCCTGGTCGTACAGACCGACGGTGAACCAGATGAAGAAGGGCGCCACCAGCTTCCGCTGCTGTCGCCACATCCAGTCCGGCATCTTCTCGGCCCACGGCGGCTTGGGGAGGTCGGTCAGATCGAGCACGGCACGGGCCGCGTAGTTGTTCTCCAGCACCTCTTGGCACATGTGGTTCCAGTAGGCCTGAAAGTCCTCCCACGTCTTGGGTACCGGGCGCATGCTCATCCCGTACATCCGGTACCACTCGACGTGCTCGTCGAACAGTTGGCGCTTGTCCGCCTCGGTGATGCCGCCGCAGAGTCGCTCCGCAACGATCAGCGTCCCGACGAAGAAGGTGGAGTGCGCCCAGTAGAAGACCTCGGGGTTCAGCGCGTGATACCGACGGCCTTGCGCGTCAACCCCTTTGATGTCCGTGTGGTAGTCGCGAACCTCGGCGCCGGTACGGGGCGCGCGGTCGGTGTCGAAGACGACCCCACCGATCGGATACAACGAGCGCAGTAGCCGGGGCCAACGTTCGCGGAAGAACGTCGAATGCTCCTCGACGGCAGCACCGAGCTGTGGATGCATGTTCTGCATCGACCCCGCCCAGGGACCCTGTAGCAGTCCCCGCCAGTCCCCGAAGTACTTCCACGTCAGAGAATCCGGCCCGAGCGGGACCGGCGGGACTTCGTAACCTCCTGGCGCCACGGGGCAGCCCGAGGCAAGCGGTTCTGCTCTGTTGGCCACCGGGCACGCCTCAGACGTATCTTGAGTCACTGGCGACCTTCCTGGGTCTACGAATATTCTGACTACGTGCGTTGTCATAGCGAGCTTAGGAGCGATGTGCCTTCCGGTCAACGACGGGGCCGCTGGTCCGGCGTACCACTGCAGGACCGCCAAACGCTGAGGCGCGACGAACTCATCATCGCCGGAGTCGAGGTCCTCGGCGGCGAGAGCGGCTCGGCACTCACCGTCCGCGCCGTGTGCCGTGCCGCCGGACTAACGGAGCGATACTTCTACGAGAGTTTCGACGACCGCGACGATTTCGTCCGAGCGGTCTACGACCACGTCTGCAGCACCGCCATGACGGCACTCACGTCGTCGACCACCCCGCGCGACGCCGTCGAGAGATTCGTCGCGCTCATGGTCGATGACCCGGTGCAAGGACGGGTGCTGCTGATCGCACCCGAGCGCGAACCCGTGTTGACGAAGTCGGGCGCAGAGTGGATGCCCAGCTTCATCGAGCTGTTGCAACACAAGCTGACGCGGATCTCCGATCCCGCGGTTCAGGCGATGGTGGCGACCGGACTCGTCGGTGCGCTCACCGCGCTGTTCACGGCCTATCTCAACGGCCGATTGGCGACCACCCGCGAGCAGTTCATCGACTATTGCGTCGACATGCTGCTCAGCAGGGTGTCAAGCCACTAGCAATTACGCGGCCGGCGCACCCGGCGTCTGGCCGGCGTTGGCAAGCTGGTCCTGCTGGTTCTGCTGGGCGGCGGCCTGATCGGCGGCGGCCTTGGCCTTACGACCTTCCTGGCTACCCAGCGAGGTGCCCGGCGTAGTTGCCGTGGCGTACCCGCCATTGCAATTCAAGTAGAACTGCACGGTGGAGGACACGTGAACGCCGTCGTTGGCACTGGCGAAGGGGGCAGTCTGCGAGCGCTCGACGATGCAGTCGCCCTGATCGAGCTTGTCGCCGATGCGAGCCGCCACGACGACGGTCTGGCCCGCGTTACTGGCCGCCGAGGAGGCGTCGGAATAGGTCTGACCGGCGTAATCGTCCGCCGAAGCCACACCTCCGCCGAGAAGCGCCGATACAGCCAGCGCGCCGATGGCGCCGGAACCAACAACGATGAGCTTCTTCACTTCTAGCCCTATCTGTCCGCGGAGTCGCAATGCCTTGCTCGCGGGGATAGTACCGCTGTCTGAACGTCGGCGCATGGCCTCCTGTGACTTAGCAGGGGACCAAAGCTGGTGGTTGGGCGGCTGTTTACTCGCCGCCCTGCTGGGCGTCGGCGGCAGCGAGTTGCTGGTCCTGTGCCTGCTGCGCTGCGGCCGCCTCTTGCGCTTCCCGCGCCTTCTTTGCTGCCAAATCCGCCTGGTAGATCTTCTGACCTTCGGGGCTCTGAATCGAGAAGCCCGGCCACTGGCCGGTCGAGTACTTTGCGTAGCAGTTCAAGTTGACGTTCATCTTGCCGCCGGATTGGTTGCCGAACCCATCGATACCAGGGGCCGGAGTCGCGCTGGTGACGATGCAGTTATCCCAATCCTTGCGATCCCCAACGGTGGACGCGACGACCGGCGTGAGCCCCTGCTGGCTGAGTGCCGCTTTGGCATCCTTGTAGGTTTGCCCGACGACGCCGTCATCAGCCGAGGCGATGCCGCCACCGAGCGCCAGAGCCACCGCCGCGGAGCCGAGCGCACCGACACTGGCAACCAAGATCTTCTTCACGAATGTGTGACCTTTCGACATCGCTTGGGCAAATTGCCGGCGAATAGCGTTTGCCAGGAAGGGAATCTTCTCCGGCGGATACTACCCTTTCCGTGAGATTTCCTGTGAGCTGTTGGAGGAGGCGTCGCAACACTCCGGTGGGGAGAACTTGATGTCACCGCGGGACACAGATATATTGCGTGCAACCAACAGGTACAGATAACTGGGAGGGTCCATGTCGACCGAGTTGACCGACCTGCAGCTTCTGCACGAACTCGAACCGGTGGTCGAGCAGAACATCAACCGCCACATGCGGATGCGCAAGGACTGGAACCCGCATGACTACATCCCGTGGTCGGACGGCAAGAACTACTACGCACTCGGCGGTCAGGACTGGGATCCGGACCAGTCGAAGCTGTCCGAGGTCGCGCAGGTATCCATGCTCCAGAACCTGCTGACGGAGGACAACCTGCCGTCGTACCACCGCGAGATCGCGATGAACTTCAGCATGGACGGCCCGTGGGGCTTCTGGGTGAATCGGTGGACGGCCGAGGAGAACCGGCACGGCATCGCCCTGCGCGACTACCTCGTCGTCACCCGAGCCATCGATCCGCTGGAACTCGAGGAGCTCCGCATCGAGCAGGTGACCCGCGGCTTCAGCCCCGGCCAGGGCCAACAGGGCGACATGTTCGCCGAGAGCCTGTTCGACTCGGTCATCTACGTGACGTTCCAGGAACTGGCGACCCGCGTCTCGCACCGCAACACCGGCAAGGCGTGCAACGAGACGGTCGCCGACCAGCTGCTGCAACGGGTTTCGGCCGACGAGAACCTGCACATGATCTTCTACCGGGACGTCAGCGCCGCCGGTTTCGAAGTCGCCCCCAACCAAGCGATGAGGGGCCTGCACCGCGTGCTGCGCAACTTCAAGATGCCTGGATACACGGTGCCCGAGTTCCGTCGGAAGGCCGTCGTCATCGCCGTCGGCGGCGTCTACGACCCGCGCATCCACCTCGACGACGTCGTGATGCCGGTGCTGAAGAAGTGGCGCATCTTCGAGCGCGAGGACTTCACCGGCGAGGCGGCCGAGATGCGCGACGACCTCGGCAAGCTCGTCGAGGAACTCGAGGACACCTGCGTGAAGTTCGAGGTGGCCAAGGAACGGCGACTCGAGCGGGAGCGCAAGATGGCCGAGAAGAAGGCCATGAAGAACCTCCTGGTGACGACATCAGCGTCCTGACCCACTCTGGCGTCTCGGCCCGGTCTGCTCCACCGATTTCCCCTGCCGCTCCGCTCCGGCCCGCCCTGCAGATCGGGCCGATCGCGTTGCGCAGTCCCGTCGTCCTGGCCCCCATGGCAGGCGTCACCAACGTCGCGTTCCGCACGCTTTGCCGCGAGCTCGAACTCGCGCGCGCGGGCACCGTCAGCGGGTTGTACGTCTGCGAGATGGTGACAGCGCGCGCGCTGGTCGAACGCAACGCCTCCACGCTGCACATGACGACGTTCGGCCCCGACGAGTCACCGCGCTCGTTGCAGCTCTACACCGTCGACCCCGCGACCACCTACGCCGCAGCGAAGATGATCGTCGACGAGGACATGGCCGACCACATCGACATGAACTTCGGCTGCCCCGTACCCAAGGTCACCCGCCGCGGCGGCGGCGCGGCGCTGCCCTACAAGCGCAAGCTGTTCGGCCAGATCGTGGCTGCCGCGGTGCGAGCCACCGCAGGCACGAAGATTCCCGTCACCGTGAAGTTCCGCATCGGGATCGACGACGACCACCACACGCATCTCGACGCGGGCCGGATCGCCGCCGAGGAAGGCGCGGCTGCCGTCGCACTGCATGCGCGGACCGCCGCGCAGCGCTACTCGGGCAGCGCCGACTGGAACCAGATCGCCGAGCTCAAGCAGCACGTCACCACTGTTCCCGTGCTTGGCAACGGCGACATCTTCGACGCCGACGACGCGTTGAAGATGATGGCCGTCACGGAATGTGACGGAGTCGTCATCGGCCGAGGCTGCCTGGGCAGGCCGTGGTTGTTCGCGGAGCTGTCGGCGGCGTTCATGGGAACCGTGGCCCCGACGCCACCGACCCTGGGTGAGGTCGCCGACATCGCGCGCCGCCACGGCGAGCTGCTCGCCGATCACTTCGGCGAGGACAAGGGCATGCGCGACATTCGCAAGCACGTGGCGTGGTACTTGCACGGGTTCCCCGCCGGCGCCGACCTCCGACGGGCGTTGGCGCTGGTTAAGACACTGGATGAACTCGACGAGCTGTTGTCTCAGCTCGACTCCGAGGTGCCGTTCCCGCGTGCCGCCGAAGGCCCGCGCGGCAGGCAGGGCTCCCCCGGATCGGTGACTCTTCCAGAGGGTTGGCTGAGCGATCCGGACGACTGCACGGTGCCCGCCGGAGCCGACGTCATGCACTCAGGAGGCTGATTCGTCTCGTTAGCGAGACGTCTTCGAGACTGCACTGACGCCTTCCTGGACTGGCTCGATCTCAGGTTGTCTCAGTACGATGAGGATCCACTACGACGGGTTCCGACTGGCGGAGCCCCTGACGTGCTGCTAGAAGAACTAGAGCGCACGACCACGCGATGCTGCTGACAGTCGGAGGCCGATAGGACATGAGTGACGGCGACAACGCCGCTACCGGTCATCGGTCATCGGAGCAACCCGACGACGCTGACCCCGGTACCGCCAAGCCGACCAATGATTGGCTTACCCGATCCGTGCGGCCCGCACCAGGCGCCGCGCCGTGGGAGCGCGCACGAGTTTCCCAACCCGATGACCCAGATCCCGCCGACTCCGACGTGCCGGCTTCGGCGTCTGCGGGCAGCCATACCGACGGGGTGACGGTCGCCGACCTGATCGCCAAGGTGTCCGGAACGCCCCCCACCGAGAAGCGCGAAGGAGCGCGACGCCGCCGCGAGTCCACCGCCCGAGATGCGGACACCGAGGTCATTCCCGTCGTTCCCTCGCACGCCTCGGAACTGCCGATCCTGACGGGACTGTCCAAACAGCCCGTCGCGCCCGAACGGGTCGGTGCCGTCCGCGAACCCGTCACGGCCGCATCCCACCGCGGCAGGCGCACGGCGATGGTGATGGGGCGTGTCGCAGCGGCCCTCATCGCGGTCCTTGCGCTGGCGTCGACCGGAGCCGCCTGGCAATGGCAGGCCCAGAAGAACAACAGCCTCAACAAGGTGGCGGCACTCGACCCCAACTCGCGCGACATCGTGGACCCCGGTGCGCAGTTCGGTGACGAGAACTTCCTCATCGTCGGCACGGACAGCCGCCTCGGCCAGAACAGCGACATGGGGGCGGGCACCACGGACGACGCGGCAGGCGCCCGCTCGGACACCATCATGCTGGTGAACATTCCAGCCAACCGCAAACGCGTTGTCGCCGTATCCTTTCCGCGCGACCTGTCGATCACTCCGATGCAGTGCGAGCACTGGGACCCCACCACGTTCGCCTACGGCCCAGCCACCGATCCGGATTCACCGGTCTACGGGATGGACAAGGTCTACACCGAGACCAAGCTGAACTCCGCATACGCCGTGGGCGGTCCGAAGTGTCTGGTGAAGGTGATTCAGAAGCTGTCGGGACTGTCCGTCAACCGCTTCATGGCCGTCGACTTCACGGGCTTCGCCAAGATGGTCGACGCGCTGGGTGGCGTCGAGGTCTGCAGCACCACGCCGCTCGAGGACTACGAACTCGGCACGGTGCTGGCCAACGCGGGCAGGCAGGTCATCGACGGGCACACGGCACTGCAGTACGTCCGCGCCCGGCAGGTCACCACGGAGACCAACGGCGACTACGGCCGCATCAAACGCCAGCAGCTGTTCCTGTCGTCGCTACTGCGATCGCTGATCTCCAAGGACACGTTCTTCTCCCTGAACAAGCTCAACGACGTCGTCAACATGTTCATCAACGACAGCTACGTCGACAACATCCAGACCAAGGATCTCGTCGACCTCGGCCAGTCCGTCCAGGGCGTCAATGCCGGGCGCATCACCTTCGTCACCATCCCGACGGTCGGGTACGCCGACGAATACGGCAACGAGGTGCCCCGCAACGACGACATGCGGGCGCTGTTCGACGCGATCATCAACGACGACCCGTTGCCAGAGGAGAAGAACGCCGACAACACCCCGGTGCCCGAGACGCCCCAGGCCGCTACGTCTGCGCCTGCTCCCGCTGACGGCAACGGCGAGCTGGTCGACGCGGTGAC
>JAOPWT010000441.1 GCA_025965555.1 Mycobacterium sp. | reverse complement strand
CGGTGTCACCCGGTGACGAGGTGCGTGCCCGGGTGGGGGAGACGACGCGGATCGTCGAGGTGGTGCGGGTCATCCACAAGCGCGTGGGTGCCGCCGACGCCGTGACCTGCTTCCTCGACAGAACGCCCGCGCCGCCTCCGACGGTTTCCCTCCCCGTGGCATTCCGCGATCGGGGCGCAGGCCGGCCGACGAAGCGGGACCGTCGGTTGCTGGACAAATGGCGTGCGAGCCAGGGCTGAAGCCGATCTCGGGCCACGATGTCGGGTCGCGCATTGTCGATGTGTGGGACGATGACCGGGCATCACCAGAGAGGACACCCGGGATTCATGACTGAAGGACAGCGCGTCACTGCAGCCAATGCCGCGAAGATCGTGGTCGCGGGCATGCTCATCGCCGGCGGTGCGCTGGCCATGGCAGGCCAGGCCACAGCCGATCCGGACGTGCCGTACACGCCGGTACCGGGAGCTCCCGATGCACCGCCAGCGCCCGGTCAGCCCGTGGTGGAGGGTGGAGATGCACCGATGGCAGCCCCCGCGCCCCCACCAGTGGGCGCGCCGGTGGTGCCAGAGATCGCGAACCAGACCTACGGCTCGGGCTCAGGTCCGTTGGGCTTTCTGAGGGATGCCTGGCATCAGGCCAAGGACCCGTACGGCGTTGGCGATTCGCCAGACGGAATGCCCGAAGGTGCAGCACCGCCGCCAGGCGCAGGCCCGCCGCCGCCACTGCCGCCCGGATTCAAATCCTTGAACTTCCCCGAATCCGACGCCCCCGCGACGCAGGCTGCCCCCAACTCCGGTGGTGGCCCAGCTCTGCCCCCGGGGTACTACCCGCTGAACGGGCCGCCGCCGCCCGGATACGAAGCGCCACCGGCGCCTGCCGACCCGGCGGCGCCACCGATTCTGCCTGCTCCTCCGGGGTAGTTCACCGGCTGGCCGACGGATTCGGTGGCTCGGCGAGCGGCACCGGTTTACCTCAGCCGGTCTTCTGGCGGTGCTTGCATCCCGGCCAGCAGCAGGGCCTGCGCTGGCCTTCCTCCAACTCCTCCTGAGTCCGACGGATGCGGCGCTCCCTGGTCTTCTCCTGCTTGGCGTCTTCGACCCAGCAGATGAACTCGTTGCGCGCCAGGGGCGTGATGTCCTTCCAGGCATCGAGCGCCGTGTCGTTGGCGATCAGCGCCTTGCGCAGGTCTGCGGGTAGTTCGTGAACTACGCCGCCGGGCACTCGCGGGCTGCTCATGGGGGACAGGGTATCCGCGCGTTCCCCCACTTACGCCGAGGCGGCCGCGACGGAGAGCTGACCCGCGACGAACGCGGCGGCCTGGTCGGCGGTTCCGTTGTCCTTGTAGGCGCTGTGCGCACTGCGATCGAGGCCACCGGGGAAGCACACCGGGTCACCGGTGTTGCAGAGCTGGATGGTCTTGGCGGCGTACTGGTTGCCGATGGCGATGGGAGGCGCGCTGTTGTCGACGATGCCGAGGAACCACGGGTCGGGGGTGCCGAACAATGCGACTGCGGCGACGTGTGACGCGACCGCATCGGGCATGGGACCGGTGATGCCGCTGGGGAGGACGAACCCGGCGGGCACCGCGTCCGCGGTGGTGTAACCGGCCACCGCGGCACCCTGCGAGTAGCCACCGAGCACGATCTTGGTGCTGGGACAGCTGGTCGCGATCGACTCGATCTTGTTGCTGGCGTCGGCGATGCCGTCGGCGGCGGCCTGGAAGTCAAGCGACGCCGGGTAATTCACCGGATAAACCGCGACGGTGTCATCACCCAGGCGGGAGTTGAGCGCGTCGATGAAGGCCTGACCCGTGGCGCCGACGCCGGGAGCCTCGAAGGTGCCCCGCGCGAACACCACCTCGACGTTGGCGCAGGCCGCACCGGGGGTGGCTGCCGCCACGGGCGCAGCTGCTGCCACGCCTGCAGCTTGCGGCGCCATCAGCGCGCCGAGTGCGACGACGGGAGCAGCGAGCCAGCGAAGCTTCTGCGAGAAGGAGGCGGCGTCGGATCCGGTGCTGGTGGTCACGGTGGTTCCTTTCGGAGCATGCTCAGGGCTCGGGTGTCATTAGGCTCCCGTGGCGGGGCCTGCGACACATCGACGCTGGCACCTACGGTTGACAACCACTAGCAGGCACCGTTCTCTTCCTGCTGGCAGGTAGAGATCCTCGTCACATCGTTGCTTCCAGCCCGTGGCAGGCCAGGACAGGTGGGTGGATTCTCGGCTGAGATCAGCAAATGCATCCGGTTCCACCGAACCTGATCGAGCAATCAATTCCGAAGCCGGCGGACTAGACTCACCTGCTCGTGGCCTACATCCTGCAACTCGATTCGTCTGCCAATCTGAGTTCGTCGACGTCCCGTCGACTGACTGGCGAGTTCGCGCAGCACTGGGCCGCAGCCGGCCCGGGGCGCGAGATCCATCAGCGGGACCTTCACAACGACCCGCTACCGCACCTGCCCACCAACACGTTGCACTTCACCGCGCCACGGCGACCCGACGACGGTCTCGGCCCGACCCCAGAGGCAACTCGTCTCCAGGATGAGTTGATCAGTGAACTCGCAGGCGCCGCCCGGATCGTGATTGGCGCACCGATGTATAACTTCTCGATGCCCTCGACCCTCAAGGCGTGGCTCGACTACGTACACGTCATTGGCTCGACCTCGCCGCCCGAAGAAGGCATCGCGCCACTGCGATCGAAGCCCGTCACCGTGGTGTCCTCGCGCGCAACACCGACCGGTGCCGACCCGCGTGCCGACTTCGTCCTGGGACCGTTGTTCACCATCCTCGGCGGCTTCATGAGCATGGACGTCCAGGGGTTCGTGGTACACACCGAGCCGCCCGCGGCCTCGGGGGACTTCCATCGTCCGTATGAAGTCGTTCGCGCCGAACTCCTCGCACACGCCGCCGAGGCCAATTCACCTACCGGGTAACCGTCTCCGGGCGGATGGCCAGGCGTACCCAGTCTTCGGTCAGCGTTCGCGGCTCATTCAGAGATGCCGAGGATCTTGATCGCGAAGATGAGTGAGTCACCCTTCTGGATTCCGGCGCTGGGCTGACCGTCGGGGTATCCATCGGCTGAGGCCATTGCCACGGCCACGGTCGATCCGACGTGCTGTCCTGCGATCGCCTTCTGGAAGCCCGGCACCACTCCGTCGAGCGGGAACTGTGCAGGCTCACCCCGTTCGTAGCTGCTGTCGAAGACGCTTCCGTCCCGCCCGTTGACGCCCATGTAGCAGACGGACACCATCGCCGTCGGCGCCACGATCGGCCCGTCGCCGGGCTGCAGGGTGTGGACCTGGGTCTCGGTGACGCTGAACGGGCCCTGCACCTTGACCATCGGCGCCACTGTGTCCGTCGATCCGGTCACCGCGACGCTGCCCGTGGTCCCGGGCAGCGTCCACTCGGGTGTGCCACCGGTCGCCGGCACTGCCGATGGGCACGACGAAGTGTTCGTGACGGTGGTGGGGCTCGGTTCCGCGACCACCGACGAGCTGCTCGCAGCGACTGAGGAGGAGTCCGGGGAGGCGCCGGCGTCGGAGCCGCAAGCGGCGAGCAACATGACGAGCGACGCGGTACATGCCACGAACGCGACGGAGGCAGACGTGCGAGATGAGTTCACGGTGGCCACGCTACAGCCGCCACAAAGTTCGCGAACATCGCTCACCGCAGATTGAGCGTGACGCCAGCATCATCGAAGACGTCCCGTACCGCATCGAAGAACGTGCCATGTCCTCGCTGCACGTCCTGGAGGTGGCGCCGCGACAGGTCGCTGTATTGCCAGTCGAACTCGTACGGCCGATTCTCCGGGGTACCGAATCCGCCGCGCAGGCAGTCGGCCAGCGCGTCGAGGTTCTTCCCGAAGTATCCGCCGGGACCATTGACCGAGTGCCCGACTTCTCGATAGAAGTCCTTGACCGACTTGATCTTTCGGCCGTCGATGCGGAAGATCTGCGGACCGCCTGAGTCCGGCTTCGACGTCATGACGGCCCTCCCGCGCCGGTGACCAGACAGAAGGAGTCGTAGTGATCGGCGGTGTAGAAGCACTGGCGCGGATCGGTCACGGGCGCTCCACCGGTGATGACGCGTCGCGTCGAGCGGTTTCGAGCACCCGGGTTGATCACGGTGTACTCGTGGTAGTAGCCCTTGGCCCGGTCCGGCAGATGACCCTCGCGGTTGCCAAAGACCACACCGTCGTTGCGGGGAAAGGGGAATGGTCCGTTCGAATGGATGCGTCGGACGGTGTCGGCCACCTCGGGCGGCAAGGTCGGTAGTGGGCACGTCGCCACACCGGCCGTTGAGGTCGTTGAATCGGAGGAGTTCGTCGCCGCTGGAGTCGATGACTGCGTCGACATCAGCGCCCACGCGACGGCGATGACGATCAGTGCGCAGAGTGCGACAACAGTGAAGCTGCGTCGACTCAGCCGCGCCGCTCGCTGTCGCGGCGTCACGGCGCCGTCGCGCCTGCCTGTTGCATGTGCACCTCCGTGCCGCATCGTACGACTCACCACGCGTTGCATTTACCTCATCGATGATGACCGTGTCGGCATCTTCGCCGGAACCAACGACGTGATCGAAACGGCGGCACCAAAACGTCGACAGGCGTGGCCGAGTCCGCCTTGCGCAACAGCTCGTTCCTCAAGCCCTCAACGCGCTCGCGGAAACACATGGCGCTCAACCATTCCTGTGAAAGCGCTGCAATTTCTAGATTCGTTGAACCGAATTGGCCGCCTGATATCCAGAGCGGAGAGATGTCGTGGATGCTGAATTGGCGCCGGGTTACGACTTCGTCGTCTGTGGTGCTGGGTCGTCGGGGTCAGCCGTGACCGGCCGACTGGCCGAAAACCCCGACGCGACGGTCTTACTTCTGGAGGCCGGTGGGACCGACGATGTTCCCGGCGTCACCGAAGCCGGTCTGTGGCCGAGTAACCTTGGCGGCGAGCGAGATTGGGGATTCCTCTCCGAGGCCGACCCGCACCTTCGCGGACGGTCGATTCCGTTCTCGATGGGCAAGGTGCTGGGCGGAGGATCGAGCATCAACCTGATGATCTGGGCGCGCGGCCATCGCAGCGACTGGGACCACTACGCCGCCGAATCGGGGGACTCGGCATGGGGGTACGGCCCTGTGCTGCAGTTGGATCGGGAGATGGAGGACTGGCACGGCATCGGCGAGCCCGAACACCGAGGCAGAGGCGGACCGATATTCGTCCAACCCGCACCAGACGTCCACCCCTGGCGGTGGCGACCGTGGACGCGGCCCGAGCCGTAGGAATTCCCACCTACCAAAGCCCCAACGGGCGACTCATGGAGGATCGCCGCGGCGCCGCGATCACCGACCTACGCTGGCGCGACGGTAAACGCCTATCGCTCTAACGGACCTACGTCACCCCGCACCTACACAAACCGAACCTGACCGTGGCGCCGCACGCGCTTGTGAGGCGGGTGTTGTTCGACGGCACCCGCGCCAGCGGCGTGGAGATCGAGCACCACGGCGTGCTGAGAACGATCACCGCTGACGTGAGGGTGTGCTGTCAATGGGAGCCATTCACACCCCAAAGGTGCTGATGCAGTCCGGTATTGGTGACGAAGCCGAGCTGCATCGCGTCGGGCTCACCTTGCGCCAGCATCTGCCCGGCGTCGGCCGCAACTTCCAGGACCACTTCGGGTTCGACTGTGTCTGGCAGTTCCCCGAAACCGTATCCGGCAGCACCCAGGTCGGGTCGACAATGTTTTGGGACTCCGGGATGGCTGAGGGGGATCAAGGGCCTGATCTGTTCGCTTGCCTGGGGCCGTTCCCGAAGGCCACACCGCATCGAAGCCAACGCGCTCTCACACCCCGACGATCTCAAGACGGCCATCGCGTGCATCGAGATGCTTCGCGAGGTCGGCGACTCGACCCGACTTCGCGGGTTCGTGCAGCGCGAAGTCATGCCGGGTGACCCCCGGGGCAATGAACTCGAGACGTATCTGCAGAATGCGGTGACCACTTACTGGCACGAATCCGGAACGGCGAAAAGGGCCGCGACCCCATGTCAGTCGTCGACGGGCACCTCAAAGTGCACGGCATCGACAACTTGCGCGTCGCCGACGCCTCGATCATGCCCCGAATCACGAGCGCAAACACCATGGCTTCCTGCGTGGTAATCGGTGAGCGCGCAGCGCAATTCATCAAGGCCGACCACCACTCCTATTGGTGCCGAGGCTCGTCTCCGAGGGCGTCAGGTCATCGCCGGCGCGGTGATCTGTGCCGCCTCCAGGGAAGCGGCGAGCTCCGCTCGTTCCTGATCGCTCAGCGGCATCAGCGGGCGGCGGGCGATGGGGCTGTCGAACTCGCCGAGTAGATGCAGGCACATCTTCATCCGGTTGTGCCCGTCCAGGAACGGCTCCTTGTACACCCGGCTGGTCGAGGCGTAGATGCGGGCGGCTACCCCACGCGCGGCGGGAATGTCGCCGCGCTGCACGGCGGAGAACAGTTGCGACTGCAGGTGGGCGATTACGCTGCCATGGCCGGACAGGATGCCGTCGGCCCCGATGATCAGCGACTGCAGCAGCGCCTTGCTGTAGCTCGACAGCACCGCGATCTCCTTGTCGAGTGCCTTGAGTTCACGGAAGTTGCGTTCGTAGACGGCCGCGTCGTTGGACCACTCCTTGACCGCAGCGACGTTGGGCACCTCGGCGCAGATCTGCACCAGGCTGTCCGTCGGGATGTGCAGATCGGAGAAGGTCGGGTAGACGAAGGCGATCATCGGCAAATCGGTGGACTCGGCAATGTCGGCGAAGTAACCGCGCGCCATTTCGGGACGGCCCTGGTGACCCATGTCCCAACTGGCGCAGGGGAACACCAGCAGCGCGTCCGCACCGGCGGCGGTCAGCGCGGCCGCACGACGCGCAGCCGAACGGTTGTCGGTGTCGTAGATGCCGGCGATCACCTGCTTGGTGCCACCCACTTCATCGAGGACGATCTCGAGCAACCGGAGCTGCTCGTCATCGGTCAGCGAAGCCACCTCGCTTGCATGGGCCACCGTGGCCTCGCCGGTGACGCCCTCGGTGTCGATGAGGCGCCTGACGTGGCGACGCAGGCCGGCCTCGTCCATGGCGAACTCGTTGTCGAACGGAAGAAGATGGGCGGGAATGATCCCGTGGAACTTGACTGCCATGGTCAACCCTTTCCAGGGAAGAGTGCGAACGAAATGGACACCGGCGCAAGCCGAGCCGATGTGCGTCCAAGCTAGGTAGCACGAACGGCACGCGCAATGACAGCGGTCAACTCTGTGTAGCCACTGCCTACACTGCCGTCCGCTCAGACGGGCCGGCGGGGTCCGCGGGAGCGCACCCGTTCCCGGCTGGGATTGCCCAGTTCGGCCGAAGCGCGAGCGGCGTGCTCGAGCATGGTCGTCCTGATCCACGGCAGGTTCTCCGGCGTGATGCGGTGCGAAGTCGACACGAGTGTCAATGCCGCGCACACCTCGCTGGTGTAGTCGCGCAATGGCACGGCGAAACTGTTCAGCCCCGCTTCTTGCTCCTGCCAACATTCGGCCACTTCGGTCTCACGGATGATCTCCAGCTGAGCCAGCAGCGTCGCGGGATCCACGATGGTCTTGGCGGTCCGCGCCGACAGCCCTCGGGCCAGGACGCGTTCGATGAACTCGGGGGGCTGGAAGGCCAGCAGCAACTTCCCGGATGCAGTGGCGTGCAGAGAGCCCCGCCGACCCGGCGTGGCCATCATCTGGAACTCGATGTCGGCCTGGCCGCGGTCGAGGTAGAGCACCGACTCACCCTCCAGGATGGCCAGCAGCGCGGCCTCCGATGTGGCCTCG